>CATMVR010000155.1 GCA_950075905.1 uncultured Persicitalea sp.
CGTCCGGCAAAGAAGCGGCCCGGAACCAGAAGCTGAAAAAAGGCGAATCCATGACGGTGCGTTACCGTCTGGTGGTAGCCTCGCATCACCTTACGGATGCCGAAATGACCGCTTTGGCTACCGATTTTGCCAAGGTGAAGTAAACAACGTTTCTTACAAAAAAGCCGGCATCAGCCGGCTTTTTTTATGCTTCCAGAAACAGCTCGCTGGCCACCCGGTCTGCGAAGAGCTTTCCTTGCTCGGTCAGGCAGAGCAGGCCGTCGCGGGTATGTAGCCAACCTACTTCGTGGAGGCGAAAAAGCTCATGGCCCATCTGGGCCAAAAAAAGTCCGCCCGATAGTTCCTGCAGCAGGTCGAGCCGGCAGCCCCACTTGGTGCGCAGGCCCGTTAGGAGGTACTCGTTCACCTGATCAGCGACCGATAAGTTTTCTAAGGTACAGGGGAGCTTGCCCTGCCCGATGCTCTTGATGTAGTTGGCGTTGTGGGCCACATTGTACTGACGGCTTGGCCCGTTGTACGAGTGGGCGCTGGGGCCGATGCCGAGGTAGGGGCGTCGCTGCCAGTAGGCGCTATTGTGCAGGCTGTATTTCTGATCGCGGGCAAAGTTCGAAATTTCGTACTGTTCAAACCCATTTTCCTGTAAAGTCCCCACCAGGATTTCAAACTGCTCTGCCGCGTACTCATCTTCAATCGGGTCCATTTTGCGGTTTTTTACCCATTTGCCAAAAGCTGTTTTGGGCTCGATGGTCAGGCAGTAAGCCGAAATGTGGGGCACGCCCAGCGTCAGGGCTTTCTGAATATCGCTCCGCAAAATACCGTGGTCGGGGGCCGGAATGGCGTAAATCAGATCAATGGTCAGGTTAGTAATGCCGGCGTCCTGCGCAGCTTTTACGCTGGCTTCGGCTTCTATAGCGTTGTGGGCGCGGTTCATGAACCGCAAATGTGGCTCGTGGAAAGACTGGATACCGATGCTCAGGCGGTTTACGCCCAGCTCATAAAAATCGGTCAGGACCTGCCGGTCCAAATCGTCGGGATTGGCTTCTAGGGTTATTTCGGCGTTGGGGAGAAGCTGGAAATGATGCCGGATGGTATCGAGCAGACCACCTAACTCAGTTTTGGTGAGCAGGGAAGGCGTGCCGCCGCCAAAGTATACCGTCCGGATCTCTGACCCGGCGAGGTAACCCGCCTGCATTTCTATTTCCCGGACCATAGCCCGCAGCATCTCCTTTTTGCTACTAAGCGAGGTGCTGAAATGAAAATCGCAGTAGTGGCAGGCCTGCCGGCAGAAAGGAATATGGAGATACAGATGCATGAGTAGGTATAGAGAAAAAACGACAAAAGGCACGGATTCCCGTGCCTTTTGTATTCATGATAGGACCAAAAAAGTTATTCAGCCGGTACCACGTTGATGGTCACGGTATGCTTCACATCCTTGTGGAGATCCACCACCGCATTGTAGGTACCCACAGACTTTACTTCGTCTACGGTGATCTTCTTACGATCGATATCAATGCCTTTGGCTTGCAGGGCGTCGGCTACCTGAGTGTTGGTTACCCGGCCAAAAATACGGCCGCTTTCACCCACTACTGCCTGAATGTCAATCACCATGTCTCCAATGGAAGCGGCAATTTCTTCGGCGTCTTTTCTGAGTTTCTCCGCCTTGTGCGAAGCCTGACGAATGTTTTCGTCAATGATCTTACGATTCGTGGAATTGGCCAGAATGGCGTACCCCTGCGGAATCAGGTAATTGCGGCCGTAGCCGGCTTTCACCGAAACTGTGTCATTTTTATAACCCAGTCCGGCTATATCGGTAATTAATATAATATCCATTTCTTTACGATCCTTTACGTGGTTATTTCAATTGATCGGCTACAAACGGCATCAGAGCCAGGTGGCGCGAACGCTTGATGGCCTGTGATACTTTGCGCTGGTACTTAAGGCTCGTGCCAGTAAGACGGCGGGGAAGAATTTTACCCTGCTCGTTTACAAGTTTCAACAGGAAGTTAGGATCCTTGTAGTCGATGTACTTGATGCCAGACTTCTTGAAGCGGCAGTACTTCTTGCGGTTTATGTTCTTATCTACGGGTTCGTTTACGAGTGTCATAGCTTAAGCTTCCTCTTTTTTAGGTTCAACATCTTTCTTGCGACCCACGAGTCCCTTACGCTTCTTTTCGTTGTAGGCAATCGCGTGCTTGTCGAGCAATACGGTCAAAAAGCGCATAACGCGCTCATCGCGACGAAACTCCGTTTCCAGGGTGTCGATCAGCGTACCGGGAGCCGTGTACTCCACCAACTGATAGTAGCCCGTGTTTTTCTTTTGGATGGGGTAGGCCAGCTTGCGCAGTCCCCAGTCTTCTTCGTGTACCAGTTCCGCACCATTTTCGGTGAGAAGATTCCGGAACTTGTCAACGGCGTCCCTCATCTGGGCCTCAGATAAGATGGGAGTTAAAATGAACACCGTTTCATACTGTTTGTTCATACGAATGAATTGATTTGTAAATAGATACTTGATTATTTCCTCAAAAATGAGGGTGCAAAAATAAGGCTTGAAACGTTAAGTTCCAAGCCTTATCTCATGGATTGACAAAAACCGCCGGGTTATTTGACTGTAAAGTCACCCTGACCGATCTTGAAACCTTCGCTGTACAGCTCTACGGTGTACTTACCATCTTTGAGGGGTACCCCGCCACGGCCATACATGATATCAATGGTCTGACGCGAATTGTTGAAGTTGACGGCCTCTTTGGAGCTGTAAATCATCTCGCGGCCATTGTGCACAAAGGCTCCCGAGCCGGTGGCCATATCAGACAGTACCGCGCCGTTGGGGTCAAGAATGCGCATGTAGATTTCCTTGCGGTCCTGCCGGGCTACGGCGTTGGGAGCCAGGGTAAAGCTTACTTTGAGCTTGTCGATCCGGCGGGCCCGGTAGGCGCCGCCTTCGCGTTCCTTACCCCGGGAGTTCAGGGCGTTGACGGCAATGTTTTCGGCGCGCAGGGCCGATGCCATCGTTACTTTTTCGCTCAGCTCCCGGTTCTGAACGGCGTAGTTGGTCACCGAGTCGGCGAGGGCCAGTTTTTCTGTCTGCAGGCCGGTGAGTGTCTGCGATAATTCTTCGTTTTTGGCGGTTACGATGCCGAGCTCTTCACGGAGCTGGGCAATGTCCCGATCTTTTTGTGAAAGTATGGCCTCGTAGGACTTGATTTTGTCCTCGTATTTCCGGGCCGAGTACGTATTCAGGTTGGTCAGGGACTGTTTATCCCGTTCCAGTTGTTGTTTCAGCACAATCAGTGAGTCCACGCTGCCTCCAAGCTGCTGAATTTCGGCAATTTTTGCGTCAAGCTGCGCAGATATGGAGTCCAGTTTGGTTTTTGTAAACAGTACTTCTTCGGTCTTGGCCGCAATGATGGTATCTTTGCTTTCATTTTCCTGTCTTTCCTGGTAGAAGAAGTAAAGCAGAACGATGTTCAGTAACGCTAAAACGGCCAATGCCGCCCATAAGAGGGTTTTGCGATCTTGCTTCTGTTCTTGATTGTAATCCATAAACTACATTGATTTTGTTTGAAGGGATAACTAGTAAAGTTGGTTGGTTCTAGCCTCTGCTGCAAATATACTATATTATTTCAACTACTATTTTAATTGGTTCATACACAGTAAATTAAATATAAATTTTGATGTCCATAAAAAATAATATCGCCCAAATTGAAAACGAACTGAAAGGGCGGGCCCGCCTTGTGGCCGTCACCAAAACCAAACCCGTGGCCATGCTACAGGAAGCCTACGAAGCCGGCTGTACCCTCTTCGGCGAAAACAAGGTACAGGAAATGACCGACAAATACGAGGCACTGCCCAAAGACATCGAATGGCACATGATCGGGCACCTGCAAACCAATAAGGTCAAGTACATCGTACCCTTTGTTTCGCTGATACATTCGGTGGACAGTGCAAAATTACTAAAAGAGATTGACAAGCAGGCGGCCAAACATGACCGGGTGGTAGATTGTCTTTTGCAGATTCATATCGCCAAGGAGGAGAGCAAATTCGGCTTGTCGGAAGAGGAGGTGCACCAGCTACTCGATTCCCCAGAGTTTTATGCCATGAAAAACATTTGCATCGTGGGCCTGATGGGCATGGCTACCAATACCGACTCAGATGCCCAGATCCGGAAGGAGTTCCGGGGGCTGAAGCAGCTCTATGACTCCCTGAAACAGTCAGAAACGGACAGGGTACTTATGCGGGAGCTCTCCATGGGCATGAGCGGCGACTACCCCATTGCCGTGGAAGAGGGTAGTACCCTGGTGCGGGTAGGTAGCGCTATCTTCGGGGCCCGGGGGTAGGTACCCGCACGGCGGTTGCCGAAAGAGCTGCTTCTACGGTACCCAGTACTTTTTCCAGCGGGAGGTCGGTGCAGGGTACGCCCTCCTCCCGAATCAGTACACTGTTTTCGCCACTGCCGTACGACCCTGAGTAGGGATTGTAGCTCGGGAAATCATTCAACGAGCCCATCAGAACAAAGCCAAAGGTACCCACGGCGTTGGCCAGGTGCGAAGGACCGCTGTCGAGCCCGATAAAGTACTGCGCACGCCGGATCACCTCGGCGGTTTCAAGAATGGATAGCTGTCCACAGAGATTCCGGTAGGCGGGATTGGTTACCGTTAGGCTGGACTTGAGACCGATTTCTACAATGTGAAAAGGGTATTTGTGGGCCAGCGTTTCTACGAGTTGCTCCCAGCGGGCGGTAGGCCAGTCTTTGATGGGCAGGTTTGACTGGCAATGGATCACGATAAAGTTTTCGGGCAGGCCGAGCGTATCCGCCTTCTGTCGGTGGCGGTCCTGTAAGTAGAGCCGGGGCTGGGTGTCGGCGGGCGGGCTCAGGTGGGCGGTTTTGGCAAATACGGTCAGCAAATTGCCAAAGTTGAAGTAGGTGTGCACATTGATGCCCTGCGCCACCGCCGCCGGATTTTCCAGAAACACGTCGCAGCGGTCGCAGCGGTTGTTGTTGCGGAATTGCAGCTGAAATACCTCATTGAATACGCCAGTGGCGAGCAGCACCCGGCGTTGCGTCACGCAGTACTCAGCGAAGGATTCGTCAATAGCGGGATTGGTATCGACCAGCTCCCGGTAGGCCGGTTTAACAAACCACACCAGGTGGGCGTTAGGGTAGAGGCTGCGCACGTGCCGCGACAACGGCTCGGCGGCTACGATGTCGCCAAAGTGCTCCGTCCGGACGATCGCGATGAGGGGGCGGCCTTTCAGACCGGCCTTTTTGAGACGAAAATAAAACCAGGCCCGGTATCCCAATAGGTGGGCCCGGCCAATGTGGGAGTATTTATGGTAGCGGTGCGTCCAGAGCGCTATGAAGGAATCCAATGTCATGCGTAAACCGTGCTTTTGCCCCGCAAGGTAATAAAGAAAAATGGATGGGCTGTTGCGCAGCCCTCCCTTTGCCAGTACCTTTGGTCATTTTCTACGTAAACGGATAATATACATCTTTATGAAATTTATGGTACAGTTTGGGGCTATACTGGGAGCCGTGGCCGTGGCCATCGGCGCGTTTGGTGCCCACGCCCTCAAAGATATGCTGGCTACTACCGGCCGCACGGATACCTTCGAAACCGCAGTAAAATACCAGTTTTACCACGCTCTGGCCATGGTGCTGGTGGGCGTACTGCTGGCCAAAGCGGATCCCGCCGCGGCCAAATGGCTCAACTGGTCGGGCTACGCGTTTGCGGGCGGGGTGCTGATTTTTTCGGGCTCGTTGTATACCATTTGCTTCACTGGCATCACCAAGTTTGGCGCCGTGGCTCCCATCGGTGGCCTGCTCATGATTGCCGGCTGGGTACTGCTGTTTGTAGCTGCTGGGAAGCTTTAATGAAAAGAGTTGAGGAGTTTAGGGTTGAGGAGTTTAGAGCTAAGTAGTCATGCAAAAATAATTACCGCAAAGACGCAAGGGCGCAAAGATTTGATAATTAGAAACATACATCTTTGCGTCTATCGCGTCTTTGCGGTTAAAATATAAACTAATTCTGAACAATGACTTAGAGTTGATGAGTATAGAGTTGAGGATTCATTGTTCAGAGAGTACAGTTGGGAAGTGATGCTTCCGCTCTATTTTTTGCCCCTCATTGACTTTTAACTCATACACTCCTGAACTTTTAACTCTAAACTCATAAAACTCCTCAACTTTTACGTCAGTGCACTGACAATAATTGCAGGCTGGTCTTCACAATCTGCCCCATGGTCTGGCACTCCATAAAAGCCTGATGGCGGTAGTGTCGGGCCAGGTCGCGGCGAAGGAGGGCGATGTACTCGGAGTTGGAGATGACATCGTCGGACATTACATCCAGAATATCGTCGGCCCGTGACTTCTCGATGCGCATCCGGGTGGCAATCTGGGTACGCTCTTCGATCTGGTACTGCCGCACGCTTTCGGAGGTCATGTACTTCATACCTAGCTCGATGATGCTGTTGTTTTGCTTGAAGTACTGCGGCATGTACACCGTTTTTTTTCCCTCGTAAGATTGCTGGTCGAAGTCAATGGCCCGGAACCGGTAGTAGATCTCTTCAAAATCGGGCGTAATATCTACCACAAAATTGCTCGAATGCATGTCGCCCAGCAGCCGCACGAAGCAGCGTTCGTTGAACTTGACAAACTCCTTGCAGAGACGGATGGGATTCAGGTAGGGGTCGCTCAGGTGGTTTTTCATGAACATATCGCCCGGAATACCCGCAATATGCTCTTCTACGAGGGTTTCGCCGCTGGTGAGGTAGCTCACCTGATTGGGCGAGAAAATATCTTCCAGTTCGAGACCGTACACCCGCGAGGCATCGGCGTTCTTGATGTAAAAATAGTCGAAGTTGTCGTTGATCTGGTTCACAATCCTGATTCGGAACGGACGCGTATTGCCGTAGGTACACAGGTCGACGCGGTCCACGGAGAGATGCTTCAGAATGGATAAATCACCATCTACTTTAAGGTGGGCGTAGATGGTTTTGAGAGCCAGAAAAATATCGACCGTATCGGATGGATCGTAAAACACGGAAATCCAGAGCGTATCGTTGCCGTTGCGGTCGTAGAGGGTAATGGCGTTGGAAAAGCGCAGCAGATCGGTATAGTGGATCTGCAGCTGCACTTCGCGCTGGTACTTCACCAGGTAGTCGCGCAGGTTGGCGTTAATCAGGTAAGGAATTTTTTTCTTACTGATCAGAGCGGCCATACCTGCGGGTTGTTTGGGTGATACGTATTAGTTTTAAAGTACCCCCGCACGATCTATTTCAACCAGTACCGGCTCAGGTACGGGAAAGCGTATAGGGGCGCTGGGAGTCAATTTTCAGAAAAATAAACAAAAGAATGGAGAAAGACCAGAGTGACGATCCCCCGTAGCTAAAAAAAGGCAGCGGAATACCGATCACGGGCATGAGGCCGATGGTCATGCCGACGTTGATCATGAAGTGGAAAAAGATAATCCCCGCCACGCAGTAGCCGTACACCCGGGCAAAGCGCGTTCGTTGTCGCTCGGCCAGAATGATTAGCCGCATGATCAGCCCCACAAACAGACACACCACCACGGCGCTGCCAATGAAGCCGTGCTCCTCGCCCACAGTGCAGAAAATAAAGTCGGTGCTTTGCTCGGGTACGAAGTCAAACTTGGTTTGGGTGCCTTCCAGATAGCCCTTGCCCGACAGCCGGCCCGAACCGATCGCGATCTTGGACTGGATCACGTTCCAGCCCGCGCCGCGGGGATCAGAGTCGGGATCAACCAGTACCATGATGCGGCTCCTTTGGTGCTTTTGCAGCACGTTCTGAATAAAGAAGTCTACCCCAAATACCACCGTGATCATCATGGCCGCCACGGCCACCGTAGCCAGGGTACCGCCGTTGCGCCGCGAAGACTTAGGCATGATCCACCAGAATATACCCGCTACGACCAGAATGCCGATTGCGATGTACCATTTCACAAACAGCAGGGTCAGGATCACGAGCACGGCCATGATGATGCCGATGGCCGGAATGTAGCCCGGCAGCCCCTCCCGGTACAGCATGATGGCAAAGGAGGCAAATACCAGCATGGAGCCCGTTTCGTTGGAAAGCAGAATCAGAATAGCCGGCAGGCCAATGGCGGCAACAATAGGAAGATAATCTTTCCAGGAGCGGGTCAGGCTGATGGTGGGGTCGCTGAGGTACTTGGCCAGGGCCAGACTCGTAGCCAATTTGGCAAACTCGGCGGGTTGCAGCGAAAAAGCGCCGAACTTGATCCAGGAACGGGAACCGTTGATTTCGCTGCCGGCAAAAAGTACCAGTACCAGCAGCATAATAAACAACCCATAGATGATATAGGCGAAGGTCTCGTAAAATTTGTAGTCAATGACCAATATGAAGATGATGAGCAGGATGGTGGTACCGATCCACATCATCTGCTTGCCCGCGTTGTGGCTCAGGTCGAAGATACTCGTAGTGGTCTCCGGACTGTATACCGCGGCGTAGATATTGAACCATCCGATGAGTACACAGAGGATATAGATCAATACCGCCACCCAATCGAGGTTTTGCGTTAAGTTATTCTGATTCCGGGCCATTAACTTGGGTACACTTATAGAGGTAAAACGTGCCGTTGGGGCAATTGATTATTTTCCGGCGGAGGTTGCCACCTGCTTTTCTTTGGGGGCCGTGCCGTTCTTCTTATTGGCCAGGGGCGTTGTAAGTTCCTTCTTTTTGGTCGTATCCTTCTCAACTGGCTTAGGTTTTTCGGCAGGGGGGAAGGGTAAGAAACGCTTCGTGGTAAGCACATAGTTTTCCAGGGCCTTATTCTCTGTTTTGCCCTTCAAATACCGCTCAATGACCAAGTTGGCGACGGGAGCCGCCGAGACGCCGCCCCATTCGCCGTTTTCCACGAAAACCGCAATGGCGATTTTGGGGTTATCGGCGGGGGGGAAACCCAAAAAAA
>CATMVR010000156.1 GCA_950075905.1 uncultured Persicitalea sp.
ATGAGGACGACTTCGGAGTCTGAGGCGAGCCCTCGATAGAAACCTTCCGAGAGGTGCCCGTTTCCGGCAGCACATGTGGAGGTCATCATGCCATGCCATTGAGAGGCTTTTCTTTTGTCCCAGCCAAAGGCCTCTGCTCCTTCCCGCAGGCATTGCACCACCGAGCGCGACGACCACGGTTTGCCATTGGAAGGGTCGCGTTCGGGTTCGTTTTTGATGCGTAGTTCAATGGGATCCATGCCCAGTTTGTGGGCCAGTTCGTCCATGGCCGATTCCAGCGCAAAACTCCCTGCCGCCTTGCCGGGGCCGCGGGTATAGGTAGGCAAAATGATATGCAGCGGCACCACCCGGTACGTGATGAGCGAGTTGGGCGTATCGTACATCAGCTTGGAGCAGTCGCCGCAGGGCTCCACAAATTCGTTGTCGATGGCGCAGTGCGTGGTGGTTTCGTGGGCCAGGGCGGTCAGTTTGCCGTCTTTGGTGGCGGCGAGGCTCACCTTCTGATGGTTGCGCTGCCGCAGGCCCACGGAGTTGACCATCTGATGCCTCGTCAGGGCCAGCTTCACGGGGCGGTTGACCGTCTTGGCGGCCACGGCGGCCAGCACCATATTGGCCCACTGCCCGCCCTTTGAACCAAAACCGCCGCCAATGTAGGGCGATACGATCCGGACGTTTTCGGGCTTGATGTTGAGGGTATTGGCAGCGGCACTTTGCGCGCCCATCACAATTTGGGCGCTGTTGTACAGCGTCAGATTATCGCCCTGCCATTCGGCAATAGTGGCGTGGGGTTCCAGGGGGTGATGGTGCTCGATCGGCGTTGAATATACCTCCTCTACCTTGATGTCGGCACTTTGGAGGGCGGCTCTGGCATCTCCCCGTTTTTCGTCTTCCCTGTCTTTGGGGCGTTCGGCTTTGTCGGCCATTTTTTCAAAATCGACCTTCGGTTCCTTTTGGTCGTATTTCACTTGTACCAGATGCGCCGCGTGGATAGCCTGCTCAAATGTGTCGGCTACCACCATACCAATGTGCTGCCCGAAGAATTTAACCTCCGGGCTTTGCAGCATGGCCCCGCCCCGGATACCGCCTTTCTCATTGAGTTTCGGGGCGTTTTTATGCGTGATAACGGCCAGAACACCCGGCGATTTTTCGGCCGCGGTTGTGTCAATATCTGTAATCCTGCCCGCGGCGATGGTACTTTTGAAGAGAACGGCGTGGGCCGTATTCTTTACCGGATGGTCTACCGAATAGTTGGCCTTGCCGGTCACTTTCAATATCCCGTCGATGCGGCTGACCGGCGTGCCGATGGTTTTGTTTCTTTCTTCCATAGATAAAAATGTGTAAGAGCGTCAGGATTTACCGCCGTTCAGGGCCATGTGCAGCGCCCGGACTATGCTCCGGCTGCCAAGTTCAACCTTAAATTTATTGTGTTCCAACGGTCGGGCGTCGGCCATTTCGGCCTCGGCGGCTTTTCGGAAATTTTCCTCCGTGGCTTCTTTGCCCGCCAGAAACAGCTCGGCCTTCAAGGCCCGCCAGGGCTTGTTCGCTACGCCACCCAGGGCCACCCGGGCCTGTTTGATCCGGTTATTGTCCAGTTCCAGCGCCGCCGCTACCGACACCAGCGCAAAGGCGTAGGAGGCGCGGTCGCGGACTTTGAGGTAGTAGGAGTGGGGTGCAAAGTTATTTTTAGGAAGCTCGATGGCCGTAATCAGTTCACCGTGGTTGAGATTCGTATCTTTTTCAGGCGTATTTCCCGGCAGGCGATGAAAATCAGCGAAGGCAATGGTTCGTTCCTGCCCCGTGGTACTCCTTACTTTTACTACGGCATCCAAAGCCGCCAGCGCCACCGACATATCGGAGGGGTACACCGCCACGCATTGGTCCGACCAGCCAAAAATAGCGTGCATGCGGTTGATGCCTTCCAGGGCCCCGCAGCCGCTGCCCGGCTCGCGCTTGTTGCAGGGCATCGAGGTTTCGTAGAAATACGAACAGCGGGTACGTTGCAGCAAATTGCCGCCGTTGGTGGCCATGTTGCGGAGTTGTCCCGATGCCCCGGCCAGTATCGCCTGACTCAGGAGGGGGTAGTTTTGCCGGATTAGCGGGTGGTTGGCAGCATCGGTGTTTTTGCCCAGTCCGCCGATAGTAACCCCGCCTTTTGCGAGCGCTTTTATGTCGGTTAGGCCCAGCCGGGAAATGTCGATTAGTTCGTCGGGTAGCTCTACCTCTTCCTTCATCAGGTCCAGCAGGTTGGTACCCCCCGCCAGAAAACGGGCGTTGGGGTTGCTGGTGAGTAGCTTTACGGCCGAATTGACGTTTTCAGCTCTGGTAAATTTGAATGGTCTCATGCGGTAGGTGTTTTGGCAATATTTTTTTAGGCTTTAACCGCGAAGGCGCTAAGGCGCGAGGATTTTTTATGATAAACTTGAATCTTAGCGTCCATAGCGTCTTTGCGGTTAATAAATTTATAGCTACCTAAGCTCCTTTTATTTATTAACGCTACCCCACTATTCGGAAGGTTTGCTCTACGGGTTTGCCGGTATGTACTTCTTTGATGGCGGCTACGATGTTGGGGTAGGCCCCGCAGCGGCAGAGGTTTCCCGACATCCGCTCCCGAATTTCCTCGTCGGAAAGCTGCACCGGCGCGGGTTTTTGACGGATATTTTCGGTCACGTAGCTGGCGTCGCCTTTTTTGGCTTCGTCGAGCAGGGCCACCGCCGAGCAGATCTGGCCGGGGGTACAGAAGCCACACTGAAAACCATCATGTTTCAGAAAAGCTTCCTGCATGGGGTGTAGCTTATTCCCCGTAGCGATTCCCTCGATGGTCTTGACAGTACTGCCCTCGCAACTGGCCGCCAGCGTCAGGCAGGACAGTACCCTACGGCCATCCACAATCACCGTGCAGGCCCCGCACTGACCGTGGTCGCAGCCTTTTTTGGTACCGGTTAGTTCGAGTCGTTCGCGCAGGCTGTCGAGCAGCGTCATGCGGGAGTCAACCAGCAATTTTTGGGCGGTGCCGTTTACCCGGAAGGATACGTTTACGCCATTTTCTATCGTAGCCGGGGTATAAGGTGCTGGCGGTATCGGCACGGGCCGGGTAAGTACCTGCTCGGCCACGGCCGACTGAGCGGCCAGAATGCCTCCACCCGCCAGGCCAATCAGTTTCAGAAAGTGCCGCCGGTTGACGCCCGTATCCATAATTTCGGCCACATCCTCCGGCATCAGGTCCTCAAACAGTTTCTTTTCGTCTTCGGAGAGGGACATTGGGTCGTTTTCTTCTATCATAATCGTTTGGGTAGTCGAAAAAGTCGGTTAATAGTTTTATTGAGTGGCGGGATTGGGCTATGCTGCCGGTGGGATCAATTTGAAATGCTTTCCAGAGGGGTGGGACAGGGTTTTGTTTTAAAAGCATACCTGTTAAAAAATTATACCAATAAAAAAAGATAATACCGGCAATTTGCTTGTATAAAGTATATTTTTGCCAGCAACATTTAAAATTAAGAACCCTGCCTGGATTTTATTGTTTAGGCAGGAAACCAAAAATATATATTCAAAAACTTCTCAGATACTCATGAATGTAGATTGGCTGCTTGCCTACGACCCGGTACTATTGGCCCTTGGTGCTACACTTTTTACCTGGGGCGTCACGGCTTTGGGAGCCTCATTGGTGTTTTTCTTTAAGACGATCAACCGGCGCGTGCTGAATCTGATGCTGGGCTTCGCGGCCGGCGTGATGATTGCCGCCAGTTTCTGGTCGCTGCTGGCACCGGCCATTGAGATGGAAGAGGCAAAGGGTTCTCCCTACGTGTGGCTACCGGCGGTGGTTGGCTTTCTGATGGGCGGTGCTTTTTTGCTTCTGATTGACAAATTGTTGCCCCACGTGCATAACCGGCTTTCTATTGAAAAGTCCGAAGGGATCAAAACATCCTGGGAACGAAGCGTACTTCTGATCATGGCCATTACGCTGCACAATATCCCCGAGGGACTGGCCATTGGGGTAGCCTTTGGTGCCCTGGCCCATTCTCCCGATCCGGCTGTACTTTCGGGGGCCATCATCCTGGCCATCGGCATAGGCTTACAGAACTTTCCCGAGGGTACCGCTGTTTCGGTGCCCTTACGCCGCGAGGGTTTCTCACGCCGCAAAGCGTTTTTTTACGGGCAACTCTCGGCCCTGGTAGAGCCCATCGCCGGGGTACTCGGGGCATATCTGGTGGTGAGCGTCACCCCCGTGCTTCCCTATGCCCTGTCCTTTGCGGCCGGAGCCATGATCTTTGTGGTGGTGGAGGAACTGATCCCGGAGTCACAGACTGGCAACGAAACCGACCTATCCACCATCGGGGCTATGATAGGCTTTGCCGTGATGATGTTGCTGGACGTAGCGTTGGGGTAATAAGCTGACCGGACTGACAATTGTAGGGTTGCCAATTCCTGTAACGACTATTATCTGGTCTGGCCGTTTAATAAAATCTTGGTTTTTGACTAGTTTTTCTTTCCGAAAGGACTTAGCTTGTGGGTATGAAAAAGCTAATACCCATCCTATTAGTGGCATTGCTTTTTGCTTTGCCCTCGGCTCATGCCCAAAAAAAGGGTAAGGCCTTCCACTCTGGAGTACGCCTGGGGGCTAATTTTTCCAACTTGCAGATTAAAGATGCTGAGTTTTCGGTCACAAACCCCGTAGGATCTCTGATTATCAATCAGTTCAAAGAGAATGGTAGCTATTCCACCGGATTGGTGGGCGGAATCTGGATGCGCATCGGGCGCGGATTTTATATACAGCCGGAAATTCTGGTATCCGCCAAAGGCGGTACGTTTGACCTTCTGCAAAGTAGTGCTACTTCGGGAACAATTCCCCAAAAAATACAGGTCGACTTCAAGACTACCAACATCGATCTGCCGTTTCTGGTAGGAATAAGCCTTAAACGAATAGTAAGAGTATACGCGGGGCCTCTGGCGTCTTTTTCTATTTCCGAAGGTGGGAAACTCGGTGAGACCCTGCAAGTATATTCCAATCAATCCCTTGACAAAACCCTGGAAGATGCTGTTTTTGGCTATCAGGCGGGGGTAGGGCTTGATCTGAAAAGGTTTAAGATCGATGTGCGCTACGAAGGTTCCCTGACGGATGTTTCGGTAATCAAGCTGGATAAAGTAAACTCAGATACCCGCTTCACTTCTAAAACTAATCTTTGGCAGGTGACGCTCGGATACGAAATTTTCTAAAAACTAGCATCAGGTCAATCTATATCACCCTTCACTTTCAAACCACTGGGTACCCGATCGGGTACCGTCTTATCAAAATTATCGTCATTGAGGGTACTCAAAAACTCAATGATGAGAGAAATATCCCGAAAATTTACGGTCATATCCGTGGCCAGGGTATCCACCTTGCTGATGGGAACCGCCGGATTGGCGGATTTGCCGCCCGCCAGGTCTTCATAGAACTGCATTACCCGCTCTAGCGTGGCAAACTTGCCGCTATGCATATAGGGCGCGGTGTAGCGGAGATTGCGGAGCGAGGGCGTACGGAACGCAAAGTCGCCGTTGATCCCTGAGTCTGGTTCGGGACGATTTTTAGTGTCAGGTACTCCCAGCGTGTGCAGTTTATAGTCCGATAGCATGGGGCCGGCGTGGCAGCCGGCACAGCCTGTTTTCAGAAAAAGGTTTAGTCCTTCTTTTTCGTTGCGGGATAAAGCACTGCTATCACCGCGCATGTACTGATCAAAACGCGAGTTATTGGCAATCAGTGTCCGTTCAAAAGTAGCCAGGGCCCGGCCGAGGTTTTTCTCATTTACTGCCGGCCTGTCCCCGGGGAAAGCCTCTGAAAAGAGAGTTTGGTACAGAGGTATCTTCTGAATACGGCTCAGGATTTCATCGATGATCTCCTCTTCCCCAAAGCCCTTCCCCCGCATTTCTTCCAGGGTTTTGATCGGGAGCAGGGCTTGCTCTTCGAGGCTTTTAGCCCGCAGATCCCAAAACATGGGAGCCTTCTCGGCGTGGTAAGGCCCGTGGGTGGTGATACCATTGAAGGCGGTGTTGAGTACACTTTGGGAGTTTCTCCTGACAAAGGGTATATCATTTGGATTTACAAATCGCCGTTTGGTGCCATTGCCCACGCCGTTCACCCCAATGGAGGTTTCCATAAATTCGGCATAGTTGAACTCGGGCTGATGGCAGGTGGCGCAGGCCACATCCCGGTTTCCTGATAAAATAGGATCATAAAAGAGCAATCTTCCCAACTCAATCTTTTTTTCGCTTGTAGGATTGTCGGCGGGGTGGGTGACCGTGAGCGGCAAAGCCCCCAAATCTGACAGGGTTTGCGTTGTTTTTTTTCTAGTACTGCGAAAGGATTCCTCCCGTTCTCCGCAGGAAAACACGATGAGAAGAATCCCTCCCAGTAACATATACCTCGCTATCAGTAAAATGCAATCGCGCATGCTGACTAAAATCTTTGCTAGATACGTAAAGGCCCGAATTCTGAAAATTTATCTATCTCTTTTGACTGATTCGCGTCATACTTTTTCCCGAACTACCGGCGATACTTCTTTTTCCAGCTCAACTGCCCCTGGAAACAGGATGTTGTTTTCCAGATGGATATGCTTGTGCAAATCCTGTTCAAACTCCCGTAGCAGGGTGTAGGCAATGCGGTAAGTAGTGCATCCGTCGGCCGGTACTGTGTAATTGTCGCTTAGTTCAGCAATTTTCTGAAACCGATCCCCTTCGTCGGAATGTTCGTGCATCATCACCGCGATTGGATTCTGAACGCTACCGTACACGGGAGTGCCGGTCTGCTGGTTTTCTCTTTGGGCCCTTACCATTTTTTTTACAAAGGGAAAAACCATAAGCTCTTCCTTCTTCATATGACTGGTTAATTCACCAACCGATTCCGCAAATAACTCCCGGATAGCGAATAATTCGGGATGACGTCCTCCGTGAACGGCGCATAGCTTATCGAGATAAGCCAGTAACTCGGGCATTTTGGCCGTTACGTAGGCATGGTGACGGGTTACGATATAGTCGGCTAGTGTATCCAGGGGCCAGGTGGCATAATCGGTTTCGGGCTCGACGCCAGCGTTTAGGAGGGCGTCCAGCTTTTGAGTAACTTCCTCAGGATCGGCCCCGGAATTATGACAAGCTTCCTCCACAGAAATATTCCCCTTGCAGCAGAAGTCGATACGATGCTGGTGAAATACAGAAGCTGTTTTCCAGTTTTGGGCTACCAGCGAGCCAACGGTACTATTTTTCAAGATGTTCATGTTTCAAGGATTGAATAAAATACTATATTAAGACCTTTATATCTTTTATAAGATGAAATTTTATCTTTCTTTGATGTAGCTTAGGCCCAGGTTGAGTTCGTCGTTGAAACGGATGATGGTGGCAGCACGCAGAGTGGCGGCAAGTTTGTCGCGAATCACCTGAAATTCTGTATGCAGCGGACAGGGTTTTGCTGACGAGCAGTTGCTAAGCCCCAGCCCGCAACCCACAAAAAGCCGATCACCATCGATGGCCTCTACAATATCGGCAAGGGTAGTATCCCGTGACCCTTTGTCGACATAAAAACCACCATTGGGTCCTTTGGCCGACTGAATGAGGTTCTTTTTGCTGAGTACCTGCAAAATTTTGGCAATGAATGGCTCCGGCGAATCTATCCCCACTGCTATCTCCCGGATTCCGACCTTGCGGCCTTCTTCCGACTTCTGTGCGATGTAGAGTACCGCCCGGATGGCGTATTCACAGGTTTTTGAGAAAAACATATTGCTATTCGTTGATGAAGCAAAGGTAATTAGATAGGGTTTAAAGTAAAAGAGTTTTTAATCTTTTATTTTAAAGATATAGAAAATGGAGCTAACGTACAGGGGTATGTGGTGGTGCTGCCAACCGGATAAATCGTATAAGCAGACTGCTTTTGAAAGGTACCGATACCGACTAGCCAATTATCAGGACGACTGCCCAAACTCACTTTTGTATATTTTAAGAAGCAAAATAAAATAGCTGACCAGAAGCGGGCCAAAAATAAAGCCCAGGATGCCAAACAGCCTCAGTCCAACGATGATTCCGAAGATAGTAATGATCGGGTGGACATGCCCGATTTTTTGCAGGAAGGTAATCCGGGCCAGATAGTCTACGTTGCCCGTCACCACCAGGCTGTATATACCCAGGCCGATTGCTTTGCCAGCTTCATTTACCGAAAACAAATAGATAACGACTGGCAGCCAGATTGCGGCCGTGCCTATCACTGGAAAAAAGGCAAAAATCCCGGTTACCAATCCTAAAAGTACAAAGTCGTCTATGCCAATAACCCAGTAGCCCGCCAGTGCGAAGATGCCCTGAATTATCGATATCAGGGGAATGCCCAGCGCATTGGCCTTGACCATTTTATCGGTTTCCTGCGAGAGTTGATCTACGTTTTTTTCCCGAAGGGGCAAGTGCTCGATACACCAGGCCTCTATTTTTCGGCCATTTTTGAAAATGAAGTAAGCCAGAAACAAACCCATTAGTAAATTTCCCAGCATAGTGGCCGAACTGTTCAGGAATTTAGGAATAAAGGCGGTTACCCGGCTTTGGATATCGCCCGTAAAGTCCTGCAATTTTACCTCCTCCCCCGTCCATTCTTCTATTTGTTTAGAAATAGCGTTGATTCCACTTTCGATCTTTTCCGGTTGTTGCAAAATGGCATCTATCTTCTGATAGAGCAACTGAATGGAAAAGTAAACAGGGGTGGCGATAGCCACCAGAAAAACCGTTATGAAAAGGAGGGCCGTTGCGCTTTTGTTCCAGGACTTTTGCTCAGTCAGGAAGTAGTACCAGCTCCGGCTCAGGATAAAGAGGGTCAGGGCGCCCAGAAAACCCGGAAAGAAAAGGTAAAGCTCGCCAAACAGAAGAATGGCCATGGCCAGCACTATCATCAAAAAGACGATCTGCCTGATTCGGTTGTTGAAGTTCG
>CATMVR010000157.1 GCA_950075905.1 uncultured Persicitalea sp.
CGATCTCCACGCTCACGGGGCTCGTGTGATCCTTTCCGAGGAAGTACTGAATGGGGTCGATGTAGTGCTGACCCATGTCGCCCAGCCCGCCGCCGTCGTAATCCCAGTAGCCCCGGAAGGTACCGTGCGTCCGGTGGCGGTTATAAGGCTTATAGGGCGCGGGGCCCAGCCATTGGTCATAGTCCAGCTCGGCGGGTACGGGCTCGGGTTTCAGGTCCGTTTTGCCTACCCAGTAAAACTTCCAGTCAAAGCCAGTATGCTTACCTACGGTCACGGTCAGGGGCCAGCCCAGCATGCCGCTATCTACCAGTTTTTTGATGGGTTTTACGGTGGTATTCATCCCGTAGAAGTTCGACTCAAACCGGAACCAGGTATTCAGGCGGAAGATCCGGCCATGCTGCTGTACGGCCTCCACCACGCGCTTGCCTTCGCCGATGGTTCGGGTCATGGGTTTTTCGCACCAGATATCCTTACCGGCGCGGGCGGCGTCGGCCGCCATGATGCCGTGCCAGTGGGGGGGAGTCGCAATATGGACAATATCGACTTCGGGTAGCTGAATCAACTCCCGGTAGTCGGCCAGGGCTTTGGTGCCCTTTTCGAGTTTGGCCAGGGTACTTTGCAAGTGGTTTTTATCCACGTCGCAGATCGCCACCACGCGCGTGCCGGCGTAGGCAATGTGGCCTTGTCCCATACCACCTACACCGATAATCCCCTTTGTAAGCTGATCGCTTGGGGCCAGGAAGCCTTTGCCCAGCACGTGGCGCGGCACGATGGAAAATGCCGCTACGGTGGCAACGGTACCCCGGATAAAATCACGGCGCGAAACGCCCTTCTTGTTTGTAATTTTCTCTTGCATGATTTGTATAAAGTTCCGACGTCCCGAAGGCTAGCCCCGGAGACGGAGAGCAAGGGAGTCGGAAGTAGAAAAAAAGTACGTTTTACTATAATGAAACATCCGATAGCCCGGATTATACTTTTAGGTAGAGTTTGTTTCGGTGTAAAATCAGGATAAATACCCACTGAATCAGGATATAGGCTACTATTGCCGCAGATTTTTGCTGCCTCAGAATACGGCAGCAGGCTACTGCCCGAGCATCAGCGCCTCGATGCGCGCCACAACTTTTTCGGCAGGTTGGCTTAGCCTCAGGTACCCGTGCGTACCATTAGCGGGGGGCAGCCATTGGTTGCTGCCATCGGGCGCTACGGCGCAATGCCCGTCTTTTTGCTCAGTAAAATAGGGCGCAGCCCCTTCCACGGCTTCCAGGATGGATACCTGATCCCAACTGGCCCGGCCTTTGAAGTTATTGTACAACTCATAGCCCCGGTAGATGGGGCTGGCGGGCGAGCAGCGGCTCTGAAAAGAAGCTCCTCCCGAGACCAGCTGATTACCTAACTCCCAACCGGCAAAGGTGACGGGGAGTGTCCATTTGGCCAGGCAGTTGACGGTAGATGCCGGATCGGGGCGGTAGAAGTTGGCTTCTTTCCCCTGCGGGTACTGCCCGCCCATGCACGACCAGCGCTTTACCTTGCGCTTTACCAGTTCCTGCCCGCTCAACGGACTGATGGCGTCCGGGGCAGAATCGAGCAACCGGCTCAGACTGGTCAGGTGGCCAATGGTGATGATGACTACGCTGCCGTCCGGCGCATTGGCCAGCAGGCGGCGGTAGAGCGTGGTGCCGTCTTCGGCCGCCGCGGGGGAGGTAAGGCTATGCGGAAATTCTTCGGCGATACGCCGGGTGTACTTTGAAAACGATTTGAGCGAATCGTGCTGACTGACGCCGATGGGGATATCGCCCCGGCCGTAGTAGGTATTGATGGCATCAGTGCAGACGGCGCTATGGGCTTCGTCGCTCGTGACAATCACCCCCAAAATGCGCGCCTTGCCGGCCCGCTCGTAGGCATGCAGCATCGCCAGAGCGCCCACATCATCCACGTCCGAGTCCATATCGGCATCCAGAATCACCGGGAGGGGAGCCTGGGCGAAGGTATTACTAAACAGTACTGTAAACAGAAGTAGTAAAATAATGCGTTGCATAAATTGATTTTTTCGTGGTCTTTTTACCACAGAGCACACCGAGTTTTGCAGAGTACTCCTTGAAACTCTGTGCGAACACTCCCCTAACTCTGTGGTAAAAAAATAAGCCTCACCCCTCCCTGATCTCCATCCTGATCCGCCAGTCCTTCGGCAGATAGTTATTTACCCGATTGCCCAGATTCTTCATCCAGCCAAGGTTCAGGCCCCGATGCTGTGCCAGTAGCCAGCCTTTGGGGGCTTCGGGCAGCAGAATGCTTTCTTTTTTCAGGAAAAGCAGACTCATTTCCCGATCTAACTCTACGGCGGGTAAGTCAGCAGAAATAGCCGTACTCATGGCCAGGTCTTGGGCCGGGATGAGGTCTTTGCCTTTGAAAGCACCCATTTCGCGTAGCCACACGCCCTGCGGCAATGCGGCGTCCAGAAACAGCAGATCTTCTTTCAAATGCCGGGGGGCACCTAGTACAGTATCGTCGGGGCGCTGCACAAAAAAGAAATCGGCATCTTCGTCGAGCCAGTCGGCCAGGGCGGCTTCCTCTCGCTTGTGCAGTGATTTGGATTTCAGCTTATCCATGTAGCGGGCCGGTTTGCCCGAGAAGGGTACCCCCCGCGTCTGTCGGAAGGCAGCGAAGTAAAAGCCCTCACCCCGCAAGTGGTGCGGGTAGCACTGGTACCCATAGTCGCGGGCGTTGATGCCCCATTCGGTGGGTAGGTCTATGTCCAGGTGCGTCAGCTTCTGATTTTCGGCCAGCCACTGGGCGTTCTGGTCGTTTTCAAGTTCGTTGTAAGTGCAGGTACTGTACAGCAGCATCCCACCCGGCGCTACGAGCTTCACGGCGGCAGCCAGGATACGCCGCTGCCGTGCCGAACACAACTGCACGTGCTCCGGCGACCACTCCTGAATGGCGTCCGGGTCTTTGCGGAACAGCCCTTCGCCCGAGCAGGGGGCATCTACCAGCACCAGGTCGAAAAATCCGTTCAGTTTGGAAAAAGCCTCCGGGTCGTAGCTGCACGTGAAGGTATCGGGACTACCCCAGCGTTCGAGGTTTTCTTTCAGCACCGTTACGCGGCTACGGATTACCTCGTTGGCCAGCAGCAGGCTTCCCTCCGGCATCCAGGACGCCAGCAGGGTACTTTTGCCACCCGGTGCTGCGCACAGGTCCAGCACCCGGAGGGGGTACTTCGACGGCACGCACTGGTCCAGTACTTCGTGCAGTACCATCGAAGAAGCCTCTTGCACGTAGTAGCCTCCTGCATGAAACACCGGGTCAAGCGTAAACACCGGCCGCTCGGGCAGGTAGTAGCCTTCGGGGTGCCAGGGTACGGGCGCGAGGCCCGCGGCATCGTAGCCCCGCTTGGCGGGGTTGAGCCGGATGCTGACGGGCGGCTCGGTGGCGAGCGTTTTTTCAAATAAAGAAAAATCCGCCCCCAGTTGGGTTTGCATGGAGGCGGAGAAGGCGGGGGGAAGGTTCACGGTCAGGTAGTATGTGGTACGGGCGGTCCGCCGCGCGGCGTCTCGCCCGTTTTTTAATGTAAAAATAGCTCGATTCTGAGCCATAAGAAAAAGACGGGCGAGACGCCGAACGCGGCCCGGCCCGTACCACAATTACGGCTTATTACTATCTACCTTAATTCGCGCTTCGCGGTTGGCTAGCGTCCAGGCGGTATGGAATACCAGCTTCACAATGGGCGCCTGCTTATCAAACATGATCTTCTCCACGTCGTCGCCGGGGCGGTGGTAGTCTTCGTGGACACCCGTGAAATAAAACACTACCGGGATGCCTTTCTTAGCAAAATTGTAGTGGTCGGAGCGGTAGTAGAAGCGATTCGGGTCTTTGGGGTCGTTGAAGGTATAGTCCAGCTTGTAGCCGATGTGCTCGGCGTTGGCAGCTTCGCTGATGGCGTGCAACTCCGACGACAGTTTGTCCGATCCGATGATGTATACATACTTCGGATCGTTGGCGTGCTCCTTATCTACCCGACCAATCATGTCGATATTCAGGTTGGCGACGGTGCTCGCCAGTGGCAGCAGCGGGTTTTCGGAGTAGTACTCCGAGCCAAACAGGCCTTTTTCCTCGCCCGTTACGTTCAGAAACAGAATACTGCGGCGGGGGCCGTTGCCTTCGGCTTTGGCCTTGCTGAAGGCCTCGGCTAGTTCCAGCAGCGACACCGTACCCGAGCCGTCGTCGTCGGCGCCGTTGTTGATCTGCCCGTCGGCCGATATGCCAATGTGGTCCAGGTGGGCCGAGATGACTACTACTTCGTCTTTCTTATCGGTACCTTCCAGGTACCCGGCTACGTTTTCGGTGTAGATGGTTTCGCTGTTGCGCTCCACTTTCAGAGTAACTTTGCCAGTAGGTGCCTTGGCAACGGGCTTGTTTTTCTTCGCAATCTCCTCCTTCAAATCGTTCAGCTTTTTGGGAGAGCTGTCCAGCAGCGCTGCGCCCATCGCGGGCGATACCGTGAAGACAGCCATATTGCTCAACGACTCATCCACGGGCTTCATGCTCATGGCGTTGAATCGCCGCGACATCACCGACCGCTGCCGGACCAGTTGGTCAAACTCCTTACCCTCTTTCTCCGAAACCATGAAGACGTACTTCGCGCCTTTCGCCAGGGCGGTAGCGGCTTTTTTCTGCCAGGCCTGCGGGCCGCTCCAGCTCGACTTCTGGTCGTTGTCGTTGACCAGGTACTTGCCGTTGGCATCCTGCGGTTCGCCTTCCAGTAGTACTACGGCTTTGCCCGTCACGTCCAGGTTTTTGTAGTCGTTGTAGAGGCTGGCGTCAATGCCGTAGCCCGCAAATACTGTGGGTACCGATACTTCGCCCGGCGTGGTCAGCAGACCGTTCAGGAAAAAATCCTGGTTGAAGTTGTACGTCTTGCCGTCGGCTTTCACGTACACATCGCCCCAGGTTTTGCGGTAGAGATTGTATTTCTGAAAGTAGCTCTTTGACCCGTCGGTCTCGGTGGCGATGGGCTGCAGGCCGTACTGTTTGAAATGCTTGGCTACGTAATCGGCGGCCTTTTTCTGGCCAGGTGAGCCCGTATCGCGGCCTTCCAGGCTATCGGAAGCGATGATGACGAGGTGTTTTTTCAGGTCGGCGGGCGTGATGGTTTCGGCGTATTGAGTGGCCTTGTCCTGCGCTTGCCCCAGAGTTGCGGTCAATAGCAGACCGCCCAGGAGGTATTTGTTCATTGAAAAGTGATTGATTTAGACTGTTATACCAACGAAAAAATGAGGGACTTCATTCGTTTGTATGACAAATAACGTAAATCTGCGGGGAATTGTGAAATGGGGGGAGGGTTAATTGGACAGGGTAGTCTGTCATTGAAATCAGGTAGATCGATCGGGTGCAAGCAGGCAACCGCATGAGAATAGCGCAGCATCCTCTGGCAGGATTCTTTTGTCTTATCCAGGAGAAAAACGATCTTCCCGAAAAAAAGGGTGCATGGGGCAAAGTGTATGACTACCAGCGATAGCACCCCAACCCCGTTTACAGGAAGAGCCCTTGCAAAATCATCAAAACTCTATGAAAGCACTACGACAACCGGCGCTACTCCTTGTAATTCTCCTCAGCGTACTGGTTGTTGTGCTCAGTGTGTTGTCGCTCTTTCGCAACATAAGCAGCTGGTACTTCGAGCTCCTTGACTTTCCAAGATTACATTATCTGATTCTGTCCCTGTCTCTTCTGGTCATTTTTATACTGTTAAAAAAAGACTGGAAATGGCCAGGATGGCTGCTGGTGGCTGGCCTGGTGGGGGCAGTCATCATTCAGTGTAGCTATATCCTGCCTTACATACTTGGCCCCAAAACCGTACCCGATGCCAGCGCCGAAGAAATTACCGAAGCCAACACGGTAGGTATTGTCATAGCCAATGTACTCATGACCAACCGGCACGCGGATGCGTTCCTGGACATCGTGCGTACGCAAAAACCGGATTTGATTCTGGCCATGGAAGTAGATCAATGGTGGGTAGATCAGTTGCAGACTCTCCGGCAGGAATACCCCTACGCTGTGGAATACCCAACGGACAATGCTTATGGTATGGCGCTGTACTCGCGTTTGCCGTTGGGGCAGGCAGAGGTAAAATTTCTGGACGACGAGAAAATCCCCTCTATCCACGCCAAAGTTAAGATGCCGGCTACCCGGGACTTCTGGTTCCATGGGGTCCATCCGGTGGCGCCGGTTCCCAGTAGCCGCTATCCCGACGGGAAGGGCGAAAAGGAGGTGACGTTGGTACAGGTAGGTGACATGGTGGCCAAAGATACCCTCCCTTCGGTAGTGGCCGGTGATTTCAACGATGTTTCCTGGTCGCGTACGAGCCGGATGTTCAGTGCGCGTGGCAAGCTTGGCAATGTGCGGCTGGGGCGTGGCCTTTATTGTACTTTCAGTGCGGACTCATACATCGAACGGTGGCCGCTGGACCATTTTTTTGTTACCGAAGATTTCAGGGTCCACAAGTTGGACCGTTTACCTGATTTCTATTCGGACCATTTTGCCCTATATGCCCGACTGGTATTGCTGAAGTAAGCAGTGCGCTGCATTTTTTGAAAGTAGCCATTTATGCCTTAAAGGTTAGAAAACGCTTCCAGGGCGCTTTACCACAAAAAGGCTGGTGCGAATAAACATCAGCTTTTTAGTTGATACCCTATCCTCTGACTTTACTCTTCACGGATGACCCTCTCCCAAAAAATTGGTTTCTGGGGCGGCCTTTTGCTCGCTCTGTTCATTATCTTTATGCCTACTCCCGAGGGGATGTCGGTGCCCGCTCAACGTGCCGTGGCCGTTACGCTGCTGATGGCCATCTGGTGGTTGACGGAAGCCATTCCTATCTACGCCACGGCCTTTGTACCCATGGCGCTGTTCCCGCTGTTGGGCGTGCTCGAAACCGACGCCGTGGCCGAGAGCTACGGGCACAGCTATGTCATCATGCTGTTATGCGGGTTTTTTATTGCCAAAGTCATCGAGTCGCAGCAACTGCATCGGCGCATTGCCCTGATCGTGCTCAACTACCTGGGTACCAATCAGCAGCGTATTATCATGAGCTTTATGCTGGTGTCGGCGTTTTTATCTATGTGGATTGCCAACGTGGCGGTGGTGCTGCTCATGCTGCCCATTGCCACGGCCGTGATTGCCAAAACGGAGGAGGGCGACGGGGAGGCGACCTCGCAGTTTGGCCTGGCCCTCATGCTCGCTACGGCCTACGCGTGTAGCATTGGCGGTACGGCTACGCTGATCGGTACGCCGGTCAATATGGTGTTTGCCGGCATCGTGGGTGAGCTGTTTCCGGCGGCACCAGAAATTAACTTTTTCACCTGGATCAAAATCGGCTTTCCAATGGTAGTCGTATTCATTCCGGTGATCTGGTTGTATATAGTCAAGTACTTTAAAATTCCCTCTGACCTGATCATCGATACCAGTACATTCAAAGAAGAACTGGCAGCCCTTGGCCCGATGACTGACGGCGAGAAGAAGGCCTTTGGCGTATTTCTGTTCACGGCTCTCGGCTGGATATTCCGGAGCGATTTTGACTTTGGTTCCTTTCGGGTACTAGGCTGGGGATCACTGCTTGGGGTGGGCGAGTACGTACACGACTCCACGGTAGCGGTGGCGGGGGCCCTAAGCCTGTTTGTGCTGACTAGCAAGAAAACCAATACCCCCCTGCTGACCTGGAAAGAAGCCTCCTCAGTACCCTGGGGCGTGGTCATGATTGTGGGGGGCGGCTACGCCATTGCCCGGAGTTTTCAGGCTACGGGCCTGGCCGGCTGGATCGGGCAGCAGCTCGATTTTATCGGTACCTACTCGCCGCTGATGATCCTGCTCATCGTGACCACCTTCATAGTTTTTCTGACGGAAATCAACTCCAATACGGCCACGGCCAACATTTTTCTGCCCGTGTTGGCCGCCGTGGCGGTGGCGGCACGCATCAACCCGCTGTTTCTGATGATTCCGGCCACCTTTGCCTGCTCGTTTGCGTTTATGATGCCCTCGGGCACGGGTACCAACACCGTGATTTTTGCTAGTGGCAAGGTGTCCATTCCCGAAATGGCCAAGTGCGGGTTGTGGCTCAACTTAATCTCGGTGGTACTACTAACGGCGCTGCTGTACTTCGTGGTGATTCCGATTCTGGGGCTGGATATGGCGTTGCCGGATTGGATTTCGGCAGAGTGAGGGTGTGTTTGGCGTAGCTACAGTCGGAGACTGTGACTATGCTTAGCCCCCGGTTTCAAACCGGCGGCAGTTTTAAGGTTTGTAAACTTCGCGACCTCAACACAAAATCTGGACGACTTAGCGTTCTTTGCGGTTAAAATTACAATAGCACACGTCCCCCCCCCGAAAACCGCAATATCCGGATTGCAGTCCCCGACCATGGGCGGTATCTTTGAAGAAAAAATAACCTATGGAAGAGCCAACCAATCCCTCGCTGGACTACCGCCGCATCGAAAACGCCATTCGCTATATAGAAGCCAACTACAAAAACCAGCCAACGCTCCGGCAGATTGCCGATCACGTAGGGCTTTCGGAATACCATTTTCAGCGGCTGTTTACGCGCTGGGCGGGTACCAGTCCGCAGCGGTTTCTGCGGTTCCTGACGAAGGAATACGCCAAAAAGCAGCTGGCTACCGCTCCCAGCCTGCTCGATGCCACCTACGAGGCCGGACTTTCCAGCCCGAGCCGCCTGCACGACCTCTTCGTTACCTACGAAGCCGTGACGCCCGCCGAGTTCCGGGCGCTGGGCGCGGGTGTGACGATTCGTTACGGTATTCATTCTACGCCTTTTGGCGAATGCTTTATTGCCGTTACCGAGCGGGGTATCACCGATCTACGCTTTCTGGAAGAAGCCGATTCCGCGGAAGCCGTCCTGGCCCAGCTGCAGC
>CATMVR010000158.1 GCA_950075905.1 uncultured Persicitalea sp.
ACGTTATCGATGTTTTCCAGGAGCACATTGGCGTTCCGTACGGCTACGTACATCTGCACCCAAATAGACCGGAAGAAATTGGAGGACGCATCCCACTGGAAATTCATAAAGGGTAGAGCATCTTTCTCAAACTGCCCCCCGCTTTCCAGGGTCATATCCGTCGGGAATTCCGAAAGCGTAAACTGGTCTTCGCGCATGCCGTTATTTACCTGCAAGCGGCTGTACGCGCCAATGAGTACTTTCTTGATACCATCTTCGTTTTGCAGAAAATCCTGCGGGGCGTACTGCGTATATACCTCTTCGGCCAGATAGTCCTCGCATCCCATCGGGATCAGCATGCTGCCAGCCAGAGCTACTACTAAGGAAAGTTTTTGTATGTTTTTCATGATCTAGGTCAGGGTTAAAATTAGAAGCCTACATTGACACCAAAACGGATAGTACGGTTGAGGGGGTAGCTGTTGTAGCTGGCCCGTTCGATGCCCGTACCGGAGGCATTGGCGTCGGGATCAAAGCCCAGAAACTTCGTGATGGTAAACACGTTATCGGCCGCTACATACAATGACGCGGAGCGGATTTTTTTATTCACCAGAGGAATGCCGTAAGAAAGAGTAATTACTTTCAGGCGGACAAACGATGCATCCGTTACCGTGAGCGAATTAACGGCCAAAGCTCCGCCGTAGGAGCTGGGGTTAAGACCCGAGGGGTATTTGGCGTCGGGGTTCGTAGGCGTCCAGCGGTCCAGGTAGTGCTCGGCAATCCGGTTGCGGTCGAAATTGATGGGGTACAGCGACTCCACAATGTTGTTGTCCAGGGCGCTGATTCCCTGCACGGCCGTAAAGAGTACGTTTAGATCAAATCCCTTGTAGGAAAAGGTATTATCCAGGCCAAACATGAGCTTTGGAAAAGGGCTGCCCAAAATCACCCGGTCGTTGGGGTCAATCTTGCCGTCCTTGTTCTGATCGGTAAAGATGGGATGCCCCGGCTTGGCGTTAGGCTGCGCCGATTGGGCAATCTGATCCGTTGATTGGAAAATTCCTTCCACCGCATAGCCATAAAAGGAGCGCATGGGGGTACCTTCCCGCACAATGGAGTAGTTGTTGGTGAAGCCAACGCCGCCCGTTATCACCTGCGATATAAAGTCGGGAAGCTCAACTACCTCATTTTTGAGGGTTGAGAAAGTAAAGTTCGTATTCCATTTGAAGGCATTGACCAGGTTGCGGGTAGTCAGCATCAGGTCCATGCCCTGGTTGCGTACCTGCCCGAAGTTGACCCGGATATTCTGAAAGCCGGAGGTAGTAGGGAGTGGCTTGTTGAACAGCTGATCGCGGGTGGTTTTGATGTAGTATTCCAATGAGCCACTGATGCGCCCCTGCACAATACCGAAATCAAGGCCCAGGTCAAACTCCTCGGTAGTTTCCCAGCGAAGGTCAGGATTAGGAATCCGGGCGGGCTCTACGCCCTGCACCAAACCACCACCCAGCACCGCCCGTCCGCCGGCAATGAAGGTCTGCAGGGTTTCGAAGTTACCGATTGCCTGGTTACCACTTTGTCCGTAGCTGACCCGGAGTTTCAGGTCGCTGAAGATGTTGGACTGCCGGATAAACGGCTCTTCGGACAAGCGCCACCCGAGGGCAAAGGACGGGAACACAGCGTACTTGTTCT
Source organism: uncultured Persicitalea sp. (assembly GCA_950075905.1). Lineage (GTDB taxonomy): Bacteria > Bacteroidota > Bacteroidia > Cytophagales > Spirosomataceae > CATMVR01. The sequence goes on from CATMVR010000158.1 coordinate 1,663, forward strand.
GGTCGGAAAAGCGGGAGGTACCATCGGCCCGGATGGAGGCGGTCAGCAGATACTTATCCTTCAAAGTGTAGTTGACCCTGCCCAGGTACGAATTCAGCTTGTTGGTAGAGCGCCCGCTGCTCACATTATCACCCCGGTCGCCATCGCCGCTTTGCAGCAGGTTGGTCAGGCTGGCATCCGAGAGAAACCCAATCGACGAGGCTCCCACAAACTGGCTGTTGAATTGTTCGAGGGTAGCTCCTCCCAGCACCGAAAGCTGGTGAATGCCGTTGAAGGTACGGTTGTAGGTAGTAAATAGCTCGGAAATCCAGTGGGTATCTTCGCCCGATTCCACATTGCCATTGCCGCCTGAGGCTAGTCCCCGCTGCGTGATGGTACTGATGTAGCGGTCGCTGCGGTCGTTGGCAATATCACCCCCGAGTCGTAAGGTAGTAGTCCAGCCTTTCAAAATAGTGTAATCAGCGGCCAGGGTACCAAAAGTGCGGTTATTCACATAGTTCTGATTCACCCCGTTGATCAGCGCCAGCGGGTTTTCCAGCGAAATGACCGGGTTGAACTGGTAACGACCCGACTCGTCTTTTTCAGAGGAAATGGTAGGGTCGAATTGCAAGGCCGTATTGATAGGACCGGCGTTTTCGTTGCCGGAGTTGGTGGTCAGAATGTTCTGGTTGGTGGTCCGGTTGGTGTTCAGGTTCAGCGTTACTTTAAATTTATCGGTAGGTGTTACCTGATAATTCAAACGGATGTTGTACTTTTTTAAACCCGATCCTTTTACTACTCCATCCTGATTCAGATAGTTGATCCCCATGTAGTAGGTAGATTTGTCAGATCCACCCGAAAAGGATAACTGGTGGTTTTGGGCAATCGCCTTGCGGAATATCTGATCCTGCCAGTCGGTACCTGCGCCAATGGCGGAGATTTGCTGCTGGGAGAATTTGGGTTGACCGCCCTGCTCTACCGACAGGTCATTCAGCACATTCATGTACTGCTGGGTGTTTAGCATATCCATCCGTTTGGCTACGCTCTGTACGCCTACATAGGCGCTGTAATTTACCTGCGGGGTACCTTTTTTCCCTTTCTTGGTAGTAATCAATACCACGCCATTGGCTGCACGAGAACCATAAATTGCGGCCGCGGAGGCGTCTTTCAAAATCTGAATGGACTCGATATCATCGGGGCTGATGGAAGTAGCCGTTGCCCCGGGCAACCCGTCGATGACAATCAGCGCTTCGTTGCTGCTGTTGATGGACCCGGCTCCGCGAATCCGGATAGCGATGCCGCCACCGGGGGCCGAGCTCGACTGGCTGATCTGCACGCCGGAGGCCTTGCCATTGAGTAGTTGCAAGGCGGAGTTGTTAACTCCCTGGGTAAAATCCTTTTCTTCCACCGAGGTCACCGAGCCGGTCAGGTCGCTTTTGCGCTGGCTACCGTAGCCTACTACTACCAATTCTTCCAGCGATTTGGTATCCGTAGCAAGGGTAATGTTTATAGAAGACTGACTGCCCACCGCCACCTCCTGCGACAGGTATCCTACAAAGGAAAAAATCAGCGTTACCGGCCCTCCGGTGGGTGATTTCTCCGGTACAGAAAGGCTGTATGTACCCTGCTCGTTGCTGACCGTGCCACGTTGGGTACCCTTCACTACAATGCTTACGCCGGGCAATCCGCCACCACTTTCGTCCGTGACTTTCCCCGTTACAGTTCGATCCACAAGTTCTACACGAGCTGGGTTCTCGACCGCTTCGGGAATCGCCGACGACTGGGAGGATATTTTGGGGCTCAGCACAATCTGACTGCCCACTTGCCGGTACTGAATGTCCAGCGGGGCGAGCAGTTTTTCCAGCACTTCGCCCAGGGGCTTATCTTTTACATCCAGGGAGGTACGTCGCTCCGCCTGCGTGGCTTTGGGGCTATAAATAAAGCTCACCCCGGCGACCGTCTCAAGGCGGGTAAGAATGGTTTTGAGCGATTTGCCCTCCACGCGCAGGCTCACCTTTTTTTCCAGCAGCTCCTGCCCCGATACCTCAGTGGCGTAGGAGATGCTGACGAACAGGGCCGCCAGTACTAGTTGCATGATGGAGATTCTCATGATTCTGATCAGCAGATCTTTGGGTTCTAAAGGTTTTTCCATAGATTTGATTGGCTGCGTGGCAGCTGTTTTTGTGTTGACACTGAGAAACGTTGGGCAGAAACAATCCGGTCAGATGGCCCACATCAGACCGGGGCAAGAGGGTCGGTAGTGTTCGCAGCACTGCCGGCCTGTTTTTTTCAATCGTCAGGTAGCCGGGACAATACATTTCCGGTTCCGATTTTATAACTAATTACACCTTCCTCCGCTGATGACAATCTGTCCGTCAATCACTTCGTAGCTTGCCTGTATCGTCTCACAGATCATGGTCAGCTTCACAAAGAGTGATTCATTGGTCAGTTTGGCCGTCAGGTTGCATTCCTCCATCAACTGCTCGTCAAAGAAAATTCTGACGCCGTATACCTCTTCCAGATCAGTGAGTACTTGCGGAATAGGGGCTTCGCTGTATTCGAAATTGCGGAACTTCACTGGTTTCTGAATCTGAATCGGATCCTGAACAATCGTCTTGATCAGGGTATGGTCTGATTTGCGGTAGACTGCCTGCTGGTTGGGAGTAAGAATAATTTCCTCAGAGAGAGTGTTATTGGGTGTTTTCTTACTTTTAAATACCGTCACCTTCCCAGTTTTCACGGCCACTTGTACGTCAGCAGCTCCTCCATACGCCTTGATCCGAAAACGGGTACCCAGTACCTTGGTAACCAGCTCACCCGTGTGCACCAAAAAGGGCTTTCTGGGATTCTTTACCACATCAAACTCCGCACCTCCTGTCAGAAAAACCTCCCGTTTGTCCTCCCCGAATTCATCACTGATGCGTAAGGTACTTCCCGTATCCAGGCGTACCGTAGAGCCATCCCGCAGAACCAGCTTCTGGGGCTGAGTACTCCGGTTGGTTCGTTCTTTCGACGGGTTGCCCTTCTTTGCGGGGGTGAGTACTATTTCCGTAAGTGTCCCTTCCTGCTTCGTTACTAATTTGTTGCTGACCCAGAAAAACACGCCCAGGACCAGCACAATCGAAGCGCACAACCGAAACCAGCTAGTTTGATAAAAAGCCACCGGCTTGCCGGATCGAACTTCCGACAGGATGGCCGTGATAGCTGTACTGACCTCCTCCGGATCGGCGGGCATTTCCTCGCATTGAAAAGCGAGAATCAAAGCCTTCGCTTCTTCCAGGGTAGCCCGGTGCTGCGGGTGAGACTCCTGCCAGTCGGACCAGAAGGGGTCATCCGGCGGGAGCTTTTCCAGCACCCATTTTCGGAAATAAATATCCTGGAAGAAGTCCTCTACCTGGTATGTATCGTAATTTTTCATGTTAGTCTGTTCACAAAACCTCTACTACTTTCTGAAAGCCTTAGAGCGTTGAAGTGGGGATTTAAGAAAATGGGGCGAAATTCAACATCGCTCCCAGCAAAGCGAGAAACCAATTTTTGCGTAGCATGCGCAACGCTTCGTAAATCAGGTTCACGACCGAATGGTAGTTGATTTCCATGATCCCGGCGATTTCGTCGTAGTCCAGTTCCTGATAAAAGCGCAGGTAGATTACCTCTCGTTGCCTTTTGGTCAGCTTTTCAATGTTACTCTTCAGCCTTTTCAATGATTCGTGCTGCACTTCCTTCGAAATCAGGTACGACTCGATGGTAAACTGGACTTCCAGGGCGTAGTCGTCGGTCACTTCGTTTGCCTCCCTAAACCACTTGATCTTTTTTGTTTCCCGGAGTAGCTTCCGGCGGAACGATAAAAGCAGATAAGGTTTCAGATTCTCAATCGTATCCAGTTTTTCCTTGCGGTTCCAGAGCTCTACAAACAGGTCATGAAGGCAGTCTTTGACAAACTCCCGGTCTTTCGACAGGCGATTGCCGTAGTTCAGCAGCAGCGGGTAGTACTGTTTCACTAATTGTTCAAAGGCGTAGCTATCCCCCTCCCGAAACGATTGCCAGAGCAAGCACTCCTGCTGTTTTTGGATTTGTAGGGTAGGATCACTGAGAGATGGAGCTACGCTTCTGGACTTTGGCATGCAACATTTTTATAATTACCCATGATAAAACATGACATAAAAAAGATTTCATGAGTAAAGAGACAGGTACACGGTATTTGTCCTGAAAAAAATTAATTTATTTGAGGAAGTTTTTTTCATTCCTGCAAAAGCCGCTTTTGTTCCAGACAAACTACTAGACATTAGCCCAGAGCCAAGTGTCGAAAACAAGGCATTTTTCAAAATTTTATCCTACTAATCCCACATCCTTGCAAAACCAAATATTGTCTAAGCAATTATATTCAAATGTTTATAATTTGTCAATCTGACACTTAATAACAAAAAAATACTACAAAGCGTAGGTACAAACTACTACCTTTGTCGTCCAGAAAGTGTAGTCGTTCACTTAACCACCTCAGTTTACCTTGAAAATTGCTGTTCCCAAAGAGACCAAGCCTCTGGAAAGGCGTGTGGCTCTGACACCCGACGTGGTGAAATCTCTCCAAAAAGCCGGATTTTCGTTCCTGATTGAGTCAGGTGCCGGTGAAGCCTCCTATTTTTCAGACAACAACTACCTGCAGGCCGGGGCGACCATCGCACCCACTGCCGCCGCGGCTTTTGCCGATGCCGACGTAGTTCTGAAAGTAAACGCCCCCACCGAAAATGAGGTAGCCGCTATGAAAGAAGGTTCTATCCTGATTTCGTATCTGTACGCCTACACCATTCCTGAGGTTGTGGAGGCCTTTAATCGCAAGAAAATCACTGCCTTTTCCATGGATGCCGTGCCGCGTATTTCGCGGGCGCAGAAGATGGACGCCCTCAGCTCGCAGGCCAACCTGGCTGGTTACAAGGCGGTGCTCCTTGGAGCCAACGCATTAGGGAAAATCTTCCCGTTGATGATGACCGCCGCCGGTACCATTACTCCTTCGCGGGTGCTGGTTTTCGGAGCCGGAGTAGCCGGTTTGCAGGCCATTGCTACAGCCAAGCGCCTGGGGGCGGTGGTAGAAGCTACCGACGTGCGGGCCGAAACCAAGGAACAAGTAGAGTCACTTGGGGGACGCTTTTTGACGGTAGAGGGAGTAGAAGGAGTAAAAGTGGAAGGCGGCTATGCCAAAGAAGTATCGGCTGAGTACCTGCAAAAGCAGCAGGCGCTGGTGAAGGAGCGGATCAAGGAAGCAGACATCGCCATTACTACCGCGCTCGTGATTGGTAAAAAAGCCCCGGTACTGATTACCGAAGAGATGGTGAAAAGTATGAAAACGGGCTCCGTGATTGTGGATATGGCCGTAGAATCTGGCGGTAACTGCGAGCTGAGCGAATTTGGTAAGACGGTGGTAAAGCACGGCGTCACCATCATCGGCGAAGCTAACATCCCTTCCCTGTTGCCCGTCAACGCGAGTGAGCTATACGCTAAGAATATCTCTACGCTATTGCTGCACCTGGCCAATAAGGACGGCTTCAAGTGGGAAATGGACGAAGATGTCACCAAAGGTAGCCTCATCACCCATCAGGGCGAACTGGTCCATGACTTTACGAAGGAGATACTAGCTCGGAAGTGAAGCGATTGTCTTCATAGGTCAAGGGTTAAAAGGTCAAGGGTTAAGGATCGCGATGCGGTCAAAAATTCATTAAAAATGCCCTTTTCCCCTTTAACCATTGACCTTTAACCCCAGAAAGTAACATTAACCTACACTCCAATATTATTATCATGTCAATCGAAAACTTCATATTCCTGCTGTACATCCTGGTGCTGGCGAGCTACTGTGGATTTGAGCTTATTGCCAAAGTACCCCCCACCCTGCATACTCCCCTGATGTCGGGCTCCAATGCTATCTCGGGGATCACCATTGTAGGGGCTATCCTGTGTGTTCGTGAGGGCGATGTCAGCAAGTACCTCGGTATGGTAGCGCTGGTGCTGGCTACCATCAACGTGGTGGGCGGCTACGCCGTGACCGATCGGATGCTCCAAATGTTCAAAAAGAAAAAATGATGATCCGTACACTCCTCACGGTTAACTCCTAAGATCTCTCCATGAATATTCTTATACAAATCACCTACCTCATCGCCACGATTCTGTTTATTGTGGGGATCAAAAAACTCAATAAAACCTCCGAAGCCCGTCAGGGAAATATCCTGTCGGCGGTGGCCATGTTACTGGCCGTTTTGGCCACCCTGGTGGATTCGCAGCTCCTTACCCCCATCGAAACGTTCAGCAGCATGCTGGTGGGCGGGGCCATCGGCCTGGTGTGGGCGCGGCGCGTCGAAATGACCCAAATGCCCGAAATGGTGGCCATTTTCAACGGTTTTGGCGGTGCCGCCTCCCTCTTCGTGGCCTTCTCCGACTACTGGACCCGCGCCGTAGAGCAGCCCGAACTAAGTACCGATATGATTACCATCATCAGTATCCTGCTATCGGTGCTGATTGGTGGGGTAACCTTCACAGGCTCACTGACCGCCTACGGGAAGCTGAGCGGCAAAGTGAACGGCAACGCTATCGTGTTCAAAGGTCAGCACATGCTCAACCTGATCATGTTGATCATCGCAGTAGCTTGTGGCGTACTGGTTGCCATCGAAACCGGTTCGGTTACGGCTATGATTGTCATGGGCGTTATCTCCCTGGTACTCGGTATCCTGGTAGTAATCCCCATCGGGGGCGCCGATATGCCGGTAGTAATATCGCTGCTAAACTCCTACTCCGGTATGGCCGCCTGTACCACGGGTTTTGTGCTCAACAATTCCGTGCTGATCGTAACGGGTGCCCTGGTAGGTGCCTCGGGTATCATCCTGACCCAGATTATGTGTAAAGCCATGAACCGCTCGCTGGTGAGCGTACTGCTCGGTGGCTTTGGGGCTACCTCGGGCGGAGCCGCCGCCGGTGGCAATGCCAGCGATATGATCATCAAGGAAGTAGGCGTAGAAGAAGCCGCCATGATCTTTGATTCGGCTTCGTCGGTGATAGTGGTACCCGGCTACGGGATGGCCGTGGCGCAGGCGCAGCACGTGGTACGCGAGATGATGGATCTTTTGGAGAAAAAGGGCATCAATGTCCGTTTTGCCATTCACCCGGTAGCGGGCCGGATGCCCGGTCACATGAACGTACTGCTGGCCGAGTCGAACGTACCCTACGACAAGCTGATCGAGATGGAGGAAATCAACGACGACTTCGGCAATACCGACGTAG
>CATMVR010000159.1 GCA_950075905.1 uncultured Persicitalea sp.
GTGCTCAAACGTTTCCTTCATAGCCCTTTTGATTGGCTTCAAGGTCATGAAGCCTTCGGGGTAATTGATCGTTACTACAAAGCGACGCAGCAGCTCACCGCCAATATTTCCCTGCCGTAGCTCCCGGTTGCTCATTTTACTCCCAAAGGAAGCACTATCGGGAAACGATGCCACTACCTGCGTGAGGTGGTGGTTGCCAACAACTACCTGATCCAGTCGCCCCAGGTGGCCGCTGATCTTACCGGAAAGCCCAATCCCCAGCTGCACATTGATGGTGGTATCGGGCATCGGCAGGTCGGTAGCGTAGGTATTCAGCATCACGGCGTGCCCCGCGCCGGTGTCTAGCAGCAACCTTACGCGTTGCTGCTTACCTTTTTCACCAATAAGAATATCACTCAGATAAGGCTTCTTGTCCACAATATCCAGTGCCATCTTCTCTCCGTCAGAGCGCCGGTATTTATACCGGTCAGGCAGGCGGATCAGGAGCTCCCGATGTCGGAAATCGAGTGTTACCACGAAGCGCTCGAAGAGCTCATAACCAATAAGGCCGTGAATAGGAGTACCCACCAGCTCCGAGAGTTTAAGAATATCTTTTTCGAGTACCACTAGATTATGTTCGAAAATCCGGGCATAGCCTACCCGCAGCGTGTTGCCAATGCTGATTTGCGCCTGTACAGAACTATCCTGCCCTACGCCGTCCAGCTGAATGCTCCGCACATATTGGGTATTGATAAACCGGGAGACCTCAGGATCGGTAACGATGGTGGAGCTTACCCCCGTATCCAGAATGAAGTGGAGAGTATCAGAGTCATTGATAACAGCCGGAATGATAACCAGGTTGGCGTGGAGCTCAAAGGGAATCCGGATACTCTTCCGTTTTTGCATGAGGTGGAATCCGAATAGCTTGTTCTGCGCCTCCAGCAGCAGAGGACTAGCAAAAAAAACAATCGTAAATAAAAGCAGTAAACCTATTCTCATTCCTGTTCTCAACGGAGGTGCTAACTTCTACAAGTTGCAAAATCTACATTACAAATGCTATATCCCCCGAAATAAAAAATGCTACAAAAACCGGATCATTTCTAGAGAGTTATCCGGCTTTTGCAGCATTCTTTTCAGAACCAACCGCAGTGTCTGCGCTTAGTTTGGAATGGGTGCTGAGTAGCGTATGGGTTTCCAGGCATTGTTGCCGGGGTTGATGTCCGGTAACTTCCGATCGGGGTCAATCCGCACCGAGCGGAGGGGCTGCTCGGTATTACCCCGAAATGTCCAGGTACCTCCTCGCTGCCATACCTCCACCGGAAGCTCCACGCGTGTCTTTTTGCCATTGGCCTCTTCCAGTTCAATCGTTGCGGGCATTGCCCACTGATCCAGGTTTTCAATAGTAATCAGGGAGCCTTTCTGGGGGTTTTGCTCCACATAAACTACATCCTTAACACTTTGATCCAGCTTATAGTTTTCAAAAAACCAGCCCCGCCAAAACCAGCCCAGGTCTTCACCCGCGGCATCTTCCATCGTCCGGAAAAAATCATAGGGCGTAGGGTGTTTAAAAGCCCAGCGTTTTACGTACTCCCGGAAAGCGTAGTCAAACCTTTCCTTGCCCAGCACCTGCTCGCGCAGCATCACCAGGCCGATAGCCGGCTTGTAGTAAGCTTCAAAACCCAGATTTCGGGTTTGCACTACGTCAGGAATTGTCATGATGGGGTCGGCGTCGTCCCGGAAAATAGCCGGGGCCAGTCGCTGCAAATCGTCCATCTGATTGCTTTTGTACTCGCCGTTGTTGAACGCATCCGTCGAGAGGAAGTTCATAAAGGTATTGAACCCTTCGTCCATCCAGGCGTACTTCCGCTCGTTGTTGCCCACGATCATCGGAAACCAGTTGTGCCCAAACTCATGATCGGTTACCCCCCACAGGCTTTCACCCCGGTCGGAGTGCGCGCAAAAAACAATCCCAGGATACTCCATGCCGCCTACGATGCCAGCCACGTTGGTAGCTACAGGGTAGGTATACTCGTACACATAGTTGGAATAAAACTCAATACTGGCCTTCACATACTCCGTGGAGCGCCCCCAGCCCCGCGGGCCGCCGTCCTCTACGGGGTAAACCGACTGGGCCAGGGCCGTTTTGCCACTGGGTAGGTTGAGCCGGGCGGCATCCCACACAAAAGCTTTAGACGTAGCCCAGGCCACATCGCGGGTCTGCTGGCACCGGAATCGCCACGTAAGGGTACCCGACTGCTTTGGCCGCGACTGCGGGTTGGTGACCTCCTCCGCCGTGCGGATCATGACGGTTGCGTCGCTTTTGCGCGCCTGATCCAGGCGGTTCATCTGCTCTTTGGTAAGTACCTCGCCAGGGTTCATCAACTCGCCGGAACCGACCACGATATGATCCCAGGGTACCGTAATGGCATACTCGAAATCGCCGTATTCGAGGTAAAACTCGCCCGCGCCCAGGTAGGGTAGCACGTTCCAGCCTTCGATGTCGTCGTAGACGCATACCCGCGGGTACCACTGCGCTATTTCGTAGATCATGCCGTTCTGCGTCTGCAGCGTTCCCATACGGTCGGAGCCGTACTCGGGTATCTTGAACGAAAATCCTATCTTGATTTTGATCATTTCGCCGTTGGCTTTCAGCGGCTCCGTCAGGCGAATCTGCATGCGGGTATCGTTGATGATATACATGGCGGTGACGGCTTTTCCCTTTCCTACCTGCACCGTTACGTCGCTGATCTTATTGCCCCCTTCGAAGCCCACATTACCGAAGCGCCCCCCCGTGATCGGCGTGGTTTCACCGCCCCGCGAGGAGTCGCTGAACGCATTCTGATCCAGTTGCAGCCAGATAAATTCCAACGCCTCGGGACTGTTATTTTTATAGCTGATTTCTACGTCGCCGGTCAGCGTGGCGGCCGCTTCGTCCAGGGCTACATTGATTTTGTAGTCGGCCCGGTTTTGCCAGTACTTTGGCCCCGGTGATCCGCCACCCGTGCGGTATTCGTTGCCCGGCTGAAAATTAAACAAAGGGTGAAAAAGCACGTGAGGGTCGTAGCTGGACTTAGCGGCCTCCTGCGCAAACGTACCCAGGCTTACCAGCGCGCAAAGCGTCAGCATGCCCAGGCGAATAAGTAATTTATACATTCCAGGCTGGATTTAGTGATAGTATTCTAGTAAACGAAAAAAAGGGGCGTTTTGTAAGCAAAGCCTAAAAAAACATGGTAAGAACGGCTAGGCTTCACCACCCGGCCCGCCAAAGCTCATCGGAAAATTGAAACCCGAGCCATCCTCGCCGGAGCTATGAATCGGCCCGTGCATGTCCTCAAATTTGTTAATGTTATCTTTCAAAGCTTCCAGCAAGCGCTTAGCGTGCTCGGGAGTGATGATGATGCGGGCTTTTACCTTGGCCTTAGGTACCCCCGGCATCAGGCGGATAAAGTCCAGGATGAATTCGCTATTGGAATGGGCAATCATTGCGAGGTTGGAGTACACGCCTTCGGCCATTTCTTCTGATAGCTCTACGTTGATTTGCTGTTCAGGTTCTTGATTTTGCTTTGCCATATGTTTAGTCTGTTTTAACAAAGGTAAAAAAAAGTAATAAGGAGTGCTCTTTCACTGGAAATACGACCTTCCATAAAAAAAGCCGGCTTCCATGCGGAAACCGGCTTATATTTAGTCAGACAGACAGATTGGCTTAGGCCAGCTCGCGCTTTTTGCGGGCGGCTTTCTCGCGTGATTCTGTCAGGGCGTCGACCTCCTCCTTGGACCCTACCAACAGGTTGACATACTTGCGCATGCCCGTACCGGCCGGGATCAGGTGACCAACGATTACGTTCTCTTTCAGACCCTGCAATTCGTCGCGCTTGCCACGAACAGCGGCCTCGCTCAGTACTTTGGTAGTCTCCTGGAAAGAGGCTGCCGACACGAAGCTTTCGGTACCCAATGAAGCCTGCGTAATACCCATCAGGGTAGGCTTAGCCACGGCGGGCTGCGCATCACGGGCTTTCACCAGTTTGAGGTCACGGCGTTTCAGGCTAGAATTCTCATCGCGCAAACGACGCACCGAGATTATCATACCCGGCTTCAGGCTTTCCGAATCTCCGGAGTCTTCGACCACCTTCATGTTCAGAATCTTGTCGTTGTCCTCACGGAACACCCAGCGATCTACCGGCTGCATTTCGAGGAAGTTGGTATCTCCAGCATCCAGAATCTCAACCTTCTGCATCATCTGGCGTACGATACACTCGATGTGCTTGTCGTTGATCTTCACACCCTGCAAACGGTATACTTCCTGAATCTCGTTCACCAGGTACTCCTGTACCGCGGTTGGTCCTTTGATTGAGAGGATATCAGCTGGGGTAATAGCTCCGTCTGACAGGGGATCTCCTGCCTTCACAAAGTCACCATCCTGTACCAGAATGTGCTTCGACAGGGTCACCATGTAGCGGCGCTGTACGCCGTCTTTCGACTCGATCAGGATTTCGCGGTTACCGCGCTTCACTCCACCGTAGCTTACTACTCCGTCGATTTCACTCACGGTAGCAGGGTTAGATGGGTTACGGGCTTCGAAAAGTTCCGTTACGCGGGGCAGACCTCCCGTAATGTCGCGGGTTTTACCCACCACGCGAGGAATCTTCGCCAGGGGCTGACCGGCTCTTACCTTGATGCCGTTCTTCACTACCAGACGAGCTCCTACGGGTAAGTTGTAAGATTTCTCGGTCTGATCTTTCAGAAGCTTGCTCTTTCCTTTTACCACCACGGCGGGGTTCTTGGTCTTGTCGCGGGTGTCGATGATTACCGCCTCCTGGAAGCCGGTTTGCTCGTCAAACTCTTCGCGGTAAGTGATACCTTCCTCGATGGCGTCGAACTCTACCGAACCGTCAAACTCCGAAAGAATCACGGCGTTGTAGGGATCCCAGGTACAGATCTCCTGTCCTTTCATCACGATGTCGCCATCTTTCACGCTCAGGTGCGCACCGTAAGGTACGTTGTTGGCAATGAGCAACTGCTTGGTTTCGGGGTGTACGATCCGTACTTCGCCGGAACGTCCCATTACCACTGTGATCGGATCGCCCTCACCGTTGGTAGATTCTACCAGACGGAGGTCTTCAAATTGGATCAGACCTTCAAACTTCGCCTTGATGTTGGCATCAACGGCAATGTTGGAGGCCGTACCACCCACGTGGAAGGTACGAAGGGTCAGCTGCGTACCGGGCTCACCGATAGACTGGGAAGCAATAACTCCCACTGCCTCGCCAATGTCGACCATGCGGGCCGAAGCCAGGCTGCGGCCGTAGCACTTGGCACAAACACCATTGCGGGTTTCGCAGGTCAGTACCGAGCGAATTTCTACGGTCTCAATGCTTGTTTCGTCAATATAAGCGGCAATCTCTTCGGTGATTTCCTGGCCTGATTCGAGAATCATTTCACCAGACAGCGGATCGAAGACATCGTGTACACTTACCCGCCCCAGAATACGCTCTGACAGCGGTTCAACGATATCCTCGTTGTCTTTCAGTGCCGAAATCTGAATACCACGCAGGGTTTCGCAGTCATTTTCTACTACTACCACATCCTGGGCTACGTCGTGCAGACGGCGGGTCAGATAACCGGCATCCGCCGTTTTCAGAGCCGTATCAGCCAGACCTTTCCGTGCACCGTGGGTAGAGATAAAGTACTCGAGTACATCAAGACCTTCCTTAAAGTTGGAAAGGATGGGGTTTTCGATGATTTCACCGGCACCACCTGCTAGGTTTTTCTGAGGCTTGGCCATCAGACCCCGCATTCCACCCAGCTGACGAATCTGCTCACGCGAACCACGGGCTCCCGAGTGCATCATCATGTAGATGGAGTTAAAGCCACCCTGATCGGCTTCGAGCTGCTTCATGAGCGTCTCGGTGATACGGGAGTTTACGCGCGTCCAGATATCGATCACCTGATTGTAACGCTCATTTTCCGTGATCAGACCCATCAGGTAGTTGCTCCATACGCCTTCGACATCTCTCTTGGCGTCTTCGATAAGCTTCTCCTTTTCGGCGGGTACCATTACGTCGCTAAGACCAATGGACAAACCACCGCGGAAGGCCATCTGGAATCCAAGCTCCTTGATCTCGTCGAGGAACTGAGCCGTACGCGATACGCCGGCCAGCTTGAATACCAATCCGATAATCTGCTGCAGCTTTTTCTTAGTGAGCAGTTCGTTGATGTAGCCTACTTCTTCGGGCACGCTTTGATTAAACAAAATACGCCCGGCCACTGTATCGATTAGTTTTACTTCGAACGTACCATCCTCATTACGAACCCGTACCCGGCATTTAATATTAGCATGCTTAGAAACACGTCCTTCGTTGATGGCAATAATCACTTCGTCGGGGCCATAGAATGTCATTCCTTCCCCGATAATCGGATACTCCGGAATGTCTTTACGCCCTTTGGTTACGTAGTACAGACCCAACACCATGTCCTGCGAAGGTACCGTAATGGGCGCTCCGTTGGCAGGGTTCAGAATGTTATGTGAGGAGAGCATCAGCATGGATGCTTCCAGAACGGCTTCCTGTCCCAGCGGTACGTGTACTGCCATCTGGTCACCGTCAAAGTCAGCGTTGAATGCCGTACACACGAGTGGGTGCAGCTGAATCGCCTTTCCTTCGATCAGTTTGGGCTGGAATGCCTGAATACCCAGTCGGTGCAGCGTAGGAGCCCGGTTTAGAAGCACAGGGTGTCCTTTCAGTACGTTTTCCAGAATATCCCAGATTACAGGATCCTTGCGGTCTACAATCTTCTTGGCAGATTTTACCGTTTTTACGATTCCCCGCTCAATGAGCTTACGGATAATAAAGGGTTTGAAGAGCTCCGCGGCCATATCCTTGGGCAGACCGCACTCATGCAGTTTCAGCTCAGGACCTACCACAATTACTGAACGACCAGAGTAGTCAACCCGCTTACCGAGCAAGTTCTGACGGAAACGCCCCTGCTTTCCTTTCAGCATATCCGAAAGTGATTTCAGAGCCCGGTTTCCTTCCGAACGCACCGCGTTTACTTTCCGGCTATTGTCGAAGAGCGAGTCAACGGCTTCCTGCAGCATTCGCTTTTCGTTACGCAGAATTACCTCGGGGGCTTTGATCTCGATCAAACGCTTTAGACGGTTGTTCCGGATAATCACCCGGCGGTACAGGTCATTCAAGTCAGAAGTAGCGAAACGTCCACCATCCAGGGGTACCAATGGGCGCAATTCCGGTGGAATTACGGGCACCATCTTGATTACCATCCACTCGGGGCGGTTTTCGATCCGGGTATTGGCATCACGGAAAGCTTCTACTACTTTCAGTCGCTTCAGGGCTTCTGCCTTACGCTGCTGCGAAGTATCGGTAGCGGCCTGATGGCGTAGTTCGTAAGATAGCTCATCCAGTTGAGTACGCCCCAAAAGCATTTCGAGAGCCTCTGCACCCATCTTAGCGATGAACTTATTAGGGTCCGTGTCGGGCAGCATCTGGTTTTCACGGGGAAGCTTATCTACGATGTCGAGATATTCGTCTTCCGTCAGGAAATCCATGTAGCTCACGCCGTCTTCCGCCTTGATACCCGCCTGTACTACGGCATAGCGCTCGTAGTAAATAATTTGATCCAGTTTTTTGGTAGAAAGCCCCAGCAGATACCCGATTTTGTTGGGTAAGCTACGGAAGTACCAGATGTGCGCCACAGGAACCACCAGCTCGATGTGTCCCATGCGCTCGCGGCGTACTTTCTTTTCGGTCACCTCCACACCGCAACGGTCGCAGATAATGCCCTTGTAGCGGATACGCTTGTATTTTCCACAGTGACACTCCCAGTCCTTAACGGGTCCGAAGATCCGCTCGCAGAACAAGCCACCCATTTCCGGCTTGTAGGTCCGGTAGTTGATGGTTTCGGGCTGAGTCACTTCACCATACGAGCTCTCGAGGATCGACTCCGGCGAGGCCAGGCTGATGGTGATGTTCAGGAAGTCACTATTAAGTTTTTTGTTTTTCTTAAAAGACATATTGTTGATCTTTTAGCTGTGAGTCAATAGTCTTGATTGATTTATTTCAATGACGGTGGAGAAAACCATTTTATGATTTCCTCCACCCTCGAAAGTATTAATCCAGGGTAATCTCCAACGCCAATCCACGAAGCTCGTGTACCAGTACGTTGAATGATTCGGGGATATTTGGCTTGGGAAGATTTTCACCTTTCACTATTGCCTCGTACGCCTTGGCGCGTCCAACCACGTCGTCAGATTTCACCGTCAGGATTTCCTGAAGAATGTGCGAAGCACCGAAGGCTTCGAGCGCCCATACTTCCATCTCTCCGAAACGCTGTCCACCAAACTGCGCCTTACCTCCCAGCGGCTGCTGGGTAATGAGCGAGTACGGTCCGATGGAACGGGCGTGCATCTTATCGTCTACCAGGTGGCCCAGCTTCATCATGTAGATGAGCCCAACCGTTACCTTCTGGTCAAAACGATCGCCGGAGAGGCCGTTGTACAGGTACGTACGTCCCCAGTCGGGTAGTCCGGCCTCTGCCAGCTCGGTTAGGTCACGACGGATGGTCTGCAGTGTGACACCGAAATGCGCGGCGAGCCCTTCGACCGTCACCTTGCCTTCGCGGCGCGCGATGTCGAGGATATCAGGTTGCCGGAAGGATTGGGACACGGTCGGGGCTTTCGGGTCTGGGCGTCTTTTGTGTGATACGGTCCAGCCTTCCCCGAAACGCGCGAAAAGACAACCGGTCGGATCTGGAAACGCCCTTCCTTGGTTCGCTTTCTGCAAAAGCGAAACCTTTTGAGGCTCGAATTTTTGTGAAAATCTGAGGAATCGAACAAAAACGAACAGTAATATGTTGCCCGGCGCAAATTTCTTGTTCATAACTGTCGTAGAGACGCGCATGGGGGGAT
>CATMVR010000160.1 GCA_950075905.1 uncultured Persicitalea sp.
CGGAATAGAGGGGGAGAACAATGCGGCGGTTGGGCAGCAGCAGCGGTTTGATGCGGGTCATCCAGCCGATGCTCCGCTTGACCGGGTCAGTGGCGGCTTCTGCAATCATTTTGTCATAGCTGGGGGCGTATTCCGCCCAGCCAGTGCCGTGCGCGGGTAAATCGGCCAGTTTATTTTTTACCTCAGCGGCAAAAGCATCGTCTGGTTTGAGCAGAATATTGTCCTGCCAGGACCAGTTGGGAGCGCCTTTTCCGGCATAATCGGTGGTAGTACGCACCCGGAGGATAGACTGTTCCCAGCGGTTGGCCTGCACGGCAATCCAGACCAGAAACAGTTTGTTTTCGTGGTTGAGAAATAGTACCGGGTTGCAATCCGGCAGATGGGGCGTATCGGCCAGCAGAAAAGGGGCGGACCATTGCGTAGTCCCCTGGGGTAGGCGTGCGCCCATGATGCGCACGTCATCGGCGGTGCGCTCACCGCTTCCCTGAAACCAGGCCGCCAGAAGGTCGCCATTGGGGAGCCGCACCAGGCTACTTCCGTGGGCGTGCTCGGGCTGCTCGGGAAAAATCAGCATTTCGCGTTCGACGGGGGTAGCCTTCCAGGAAGTTTCCTGCCCGGCCAACGGCCCGTACCACGCTATCCCTACCAGTAAAAAAAGGAGTTTCTGTACCATTCGTTTGTATCATGTATATGTATAAGGTAAAGAGCCCGACTTTCTTTCCGGAAAGCAAAGGCATTTTTCTGCCCAGGAAGATACCGTAGGCAAAAACCGAACGACCGGGGTTCTTTTTAGATACTGAGGTAGAGGAAAAACAGACTATCGGTTCAGGCACAATAGGTGCCCTACGGATATTTTTCTTTGCCAGCCCCCTTTGAAGTAACTCTTTAAAGTACAATGTGTACTCCTATTGTAAACTCTGGATTAAATTATGAGCATTTGCGCAATGTGAGGATAGATTAACGCAAAATGCGACGAAAAAGGGCAAAAAAGCTGGTAGATTTAGGTCAACAAAAAAAGGGAGGGAATGTTTGAAAACCTCCCCCACTTTTTGGGACCTGCAAACTTTCGGTATTCCTAACCTCTTTGACCATGAACCAGCCAGACAAAAGAGTACTACAACGAGTAATCACGGGCGAGCGGGAAGCATTCGCAGAGCTTTATTCTTTCTACCGCACTCCTGCCCTGCGCTTTTGTGTCACCCTACTGAAAGACCAGGAGGAGGCAGAGAATGTGCTGCACGAGGTATTTATCAAAATCTGGGACCGCCGGGCGCAGATTGATCCCGAACAGAATTTTAACTCCTACTTATTTACCTGCCTCCGTAATTTTACGTTCGATCACTTCAAGCGGATGGAAAAGAGCAACCACATGCGTGAGCTATACCTGCAGCGTATGTACACCACCGACCCGCATGAAGTTGAGGAAAAAGAAGACCGGTTGCAGTTTGTGACCAGAATGGTCAACAGCCTCTCGGAGAAACGTAAAAAAATTCTGATCATGAATATCTACGAGGGCAAATCCTACGAGGAGATTGCCGGTCTGATGAAAATCTCTAAAAACACGGTAAAAAACCAGCTGGTCAAAGCCAAGCAGATTCTGCGGGAGCAACTTGCCGTAGTGCATACCTAAGTTCTGATTTTTCTTAACGCCTTGTGATTTACGCGGCCCGATAAGGTGCCAAGCGTGAATAATAGGGTCTGTCACTCCGTCCCCCTACCTTTTATCCGGGCTCAATTCCCTTACTATCAACCAGGTTAAAATTAATACAAATAAAATAGTAAGGGAATAGCCCGATCTTCTCCTCCCCTAGTATGATAGGTAAGTCAACCTAGCCCACCGAAGGGATGCCACAGTCAAGAGCCCGCTATCTGATGGACCAACTCCTCAGCAACACTTTGTCAAAAGACGAATTTGACGAATTGCTGGGCAGTCTGGGACAGGAGCAAATGGCAAAAGACTATTCGGATATCCTGGAACAGTATTTCAATGATCTGCTCGCCCGGCAGCAAATCAATGAAAAAGACCCGCTTCAAAACCGGGAATAAGCAGAAAATTGAGTACGCCACAATTCGGCATTAGTCACAAGAAATAAACCAACGAATCAAAGCAAGTCAAACTTTTACAATACGCTTTTTTATCAACTATTCACTATCTCAAATTACCATTTAAACAAATTAGTTTATGGATCCACTTGTTCTACTTCAAAAGCATTTTAGAGCCTGGCTGATGGCGGGGCTTATGCTTCTACTTAGTACCATGGCTACCCAGGCAGGTACACATCCTGCTACCATGGCACGCACCATCACGGGTAAGGTAACTTCCCAGGCCGACGGCTCGGCCCTGGCGGGAGTCAATATCATTTTGAAAGGTACCCAAACGGGTACTTCTTCGGATGCATCGGGTAACTACTCCATTTCGGTACCTAACGACAATAGTGTGCTGGTTTTTTCTTTCATTGGATACCAGAGCCTGGAAAGATCCGTGGGCAACCAGAGTGTGATCAACGTAGCCCTGGCTGAAAGCGCCGAAAACCTGAATGAAGTGGTTGTTACCGCCCTTGGTATCAAGCGAGAGGAGCGCTCGCTGGGTTACTCCGTGGGCAAGGTTGATGGCAAAGACCTCAACCGGGTTGCTCAGGAAAACGTACTGACCGGCCTGGCCGGAAGAGTACCCGGGGTTACCATCAGCTCTACGGGTGGCACGGGGTCGTCGGTGAGCATGGTGATACGGGGCGCCACCTCGCTGAGCAGCGACAACCAGCCTCTGTTTGTAGTAGATGGAGTACCCATCAACAACACCCTGAACAACATCAGCCAGGTAGGACGCGACAACCGGGTAGACTACGGCAACGCTATTTCGGACATTAATCCAGATAATATTGAAAGCATTTCTATTCTGAAAGGCCCCAGCGCGGCGGCCCTGTACGGCTCGCGGGCAGGTAACGGCGTGGTATTGATCACGACCAAAAACGGCTCAAAGGCCAAGAAAATGACGGTCAACATCTCGTCCAATACAGTTTTCGACAAGCCTTTCAAGTTCCTTGACTTCCACTCCAGGTTTGCTACGGGCGTACTGCCCTTCACGCCCGACAACAACCCCTACCCCGGCGGCGTGCTGGTCATTGAAGAAGGGTCGGCGGCCGGCGTTGGTCCGGAGCTGGACAAAGGCTACAAGGCCATACAATGGAACAGCCCGCTGGATGCCAGCGGCAGGCCCATTCCCACCGAACTGGTGTCACACCCCAATAACGTACGGAACTTTGTGCAGACTGGTATCACAACCACCAACGGGGTGTCGATTTCCAATAACACCGAGCGGATGACGTACCGCCTGTCGTACTCTAACATGCAGAATCGGGGCATTATTCCCAACTCGGATCTAATGCGGAATTCGCTGTCGCTGAACTCGTCACTCCGGCTTTCAGAAAAGCTTACCCTGAGTACCATGGTGGACATTAGCCGCAACGGCTCCAACAACCGCCCCGCCGGTAACCGCGGCGCCAACCCCATGCAGTGGGCCTACGCGGTATCCCCCCACATTGACATGCTCGAACTGAAAGATTACTGGGTACCCGGTCAGGAGGGCATTCAGCAAAAGTCGCAGTCGCCAAAAAACTACAACAACCCCTATTTCATGGCGCATGAAATCAACAACAGCTTTCAGCGCGACCGGATCATCGGGAACATGAAGGCCGATTGGCAAATTACGCCGGAGTTTAGCCTGATGGGACGGGTAGCCCTGGATACGTACAATGAGCAGCGCGAAATCAAGATCGGTAACAGCTATACGCTCGAACCCCGCGGGGCCTACGGGGTCATTGACCTGATGCGCTTTGAGCGCAACGCCGACTTTCTGGCCACGTATACCAAAGGTCTGGGTGATTTCAGCCTGTCGGTTTCGGGAGGTGGTAACACCCGCTACCAGAAAACCGGCGACGTGACAACCGCTACCAAAGAAAGAACCGGCCTGACCATCCCCGGGCTATTTACGCTACAAAACATTGCCCAGGCCAATGTCCAGTACAGCAGCTACAAAACCCAGCGGGCCATTTACAGTGTGTACGGGTTGGCCAACCTGGGCTATAAGGACATGATTTACCTGGACGTAACGGCCCGGAACGACTGGTCGAGTACGCTGCCCAAGGCCAACCGCTCGTATTTCTACCCCTCGGCTTCGCTCAGCGTGCTGCTAAACGAGATGATTCCGTTCTCCAACTCCGTCAGCCTGCTGAAGGTACGGGGCGGTGTGGCTCAGGTTGGTAACGACACCAGCCCCTACGCCCTGCTCAATACTCTGGCCAACGCCGAAGCCTGGGGCGACCTGACCCGACTGTCAAAGCCCGGCAATATCCTGCTGCCTGACCTCAAACCCGAAATCGCCACTTCCTACGAGGTGGGTGTAGATCTGGCCTTATTCCGCAACCGCCTGCGCTTCTCGGGTACCTACTACATGGTAGAAAACCGCAATCAGATTATTCCTACCAAACTACCTCCTTCTACCGGCTTCACGTCCAAAAACATCAATGCTGGTCTGCTGGTAAGCCGGGGCATCGAGCTGGCGCTGGGTGGTACCCCCATTGAGAGAAACGGCTGGCGCCTGGACATCAACGCCAACCTGACCCGCAACCGCACCACCATCGAGGAGCTTTCTGACGGACTAGAATTTTATACCCTCTGGACCGACGCCAAGGGTGGTGCCTGGACCTACGTGGGCGAGACTATTGGCGATATCTACGATGCCGAGCTGGTTACCGTAAAGGACCCAAACTCCCCTTACAACGGCTGGCCCATCCTGGATAAAAACGGCTCATGGCAGAGCATCAGAGCAAACAATACCCGCAATAAAGTCGGCAACTTCAACCCTGATTTCATCCTGGGTGGCCAGGTAGCCCTTTCCTACAAGGCATTCAGCCTGAACCTATCCTTCGACTGGCGCAACGGCGGTGACTTTGTGTCGCAGACCTACCGCTACGGAGAATCGG
Organism: uncultured Persicitalea sp.; assembly: GCA_950075905.1. Taxonomy (GTDB): domain Bacteria; phylum Bacteroidota; class Bacteroidia; order Cytophagales; family Spirosomataceae; genus CATMVR01. The sequence continues at coordinate 4,983 of CATMVR010000160.1, forward strand.
ACCTGAAAACCAACCGCTTCCTGGACAACCTCATCAATCCCAACGGTCTGACGGGTGATGCCCTGGTCAACTACCTGAAATCAACGGCCGAAGAAAACATCAAGGTTCAAGGCAACGGCTTCAACATCGTGGGTGGCCCTACCACCGAGTACGGCGGCTACCCGTTTGTATACGGTGGCAACACTTACCCTTACGCGGTGTTCAACCCCGGCGTCATAGCCCAGTACAACGCCGAAGGGCAGATAGTAGGCTATACCGAAAACCTAGGAGGAGCCGGCACCAAGTACATCCCCTACGCCGACAACTACCCCTGGGACTTTACCCGGGCGGCCATGTTTGACGCTTCCTTTGTTAAACTACGTGAAATCTCACTGGCCTACGATCTGCCTGGTACCTTCGTCAATAAGCTAAAAATGCAGAATGCCAGCGTATCTCTGTACAGCCGAAACATCATTCTCTGGACCAAAGCCAAAGTGGGTATCGACCCCGAAATGGCCTTCCAGCAGGAAGCTGGTGCTCAGGCGGGCACACAGTTCAAGCAGGGGATCGAGCGCTACAACGTACTCCCCTGGGTAATGCCCATTGGTGTACGACTTAATCTGACATTTTAAAATGGTGAGTGGTGGATTGGTTATTGGTAGATTGGTTACTAGTTGATGAATGATCTACCTGTTTCAGGACAACAAAATGAGTAACTACTAACCAATAACCATTCCACCAGTAACCAATAACTAAATCCAGCTAAAAAAAATGAAAAACATACATAAAAAATCTCTCGTACTGCTGGTTTTGTTCACGACGCTCTTTTCCTGCAAGGATCTGACCGAGCTGAACAAAAACCCCAATGGGGTACAATCCGACGTGGTGAACCCCAACCTGATCATGCCTACGGTACTCACCGAGGCCGCCAAGCTCTACCTGAACCTGGGCTACCAGGATATCGCCGGGGTAGTACAGCATACCCAGAAAGACGCCTGGTCGAGCGGACACAACGATTACGACTGGAACAACCAGAGCTGGAGCGGCTACTACGACATCCTGCGTAACAACGAGCTGCTGTACGAGCGGTCGGTGGAGCAGGGCTTCGAGTTTCACCAGGGGGTAGCGCTCGTAATGAAATCGTTCATGTTCGGGCTCATCGCCGACCTGTGGGGCGACGCTCCCTACTCCAATGCTCTGAAAGGCGAGCTGGGTGGAGCCGAAAACATCACGCCCGTTTTCGACTCCCAGGAAGCCATCTATACAGGCATCCTGGCCGATCTGGAAAAAGCCAATACGCTGCTTTCAAAACCCAAAGGCGGCTACTCGGGTATCGTGGATAATGTAGATGTGTACTATGGTGGTAATCCAACCGCCTGGCAGCGGTTTGCCAATTCGCTGGCGCTGCGCTACTTCATGCGCATCTCGGCCAAGAAACCCGAAGTAGCCAAAGCGGGTATTGAGAAGATTATTTCGGACCAGGCCAAGTACCCCATCATTACCAAAAATACCGAAGACGCCACCATGGCATTTCCTGGTACGAGCGATGGTACCTCCTGGCCCGCCAACACGGTATTTGACGCCAGCGGCAGCAACTACCGGAGGATTAAAATGGGCGCGACTCTGGTAGAAGCCATGCAAGCCCTCAAAGACCCACGACTAGCTATCTGGGCCAATAAAGTAGAGGTGCCCCTTGTAGTAGACGCTACCCTGCCCGCCGGCACCGACAAGATCGTAAACGGCAAGCGGATGCTTTCTCCCGACAAGGTAGGTACTACGGTGGTTGATACCGACCCTGAATACGTGGGGCTTCCCCCCAGCTTTTCGGCCCTGCCTTCGGCGTACAACCTCAACCCTACCCCCGGTCAGACGTCGTTCAACCCGCACGTGTCGTTCTTGAACGACATCTACAAGCAGGCCAAAGGGCCACTGTTGAAAGCACGGCTTAGCTCGGCGGCAGAAGTAAACTTCATTCTGGCCGAAGCCGCCCTCAAAGGCTGGAACACCGGTACGGCTAAGGCCCGTTACGAAGCCGGCATTCAAAATTCACTTACTACCTGGGGGGTTGGCAATCAGTACGCTACGTACATCGCCCAGCCCGGTGTGGCTTTCGACGGTACCCTGAAGCAAATCATGGAGCAGAAGTGGATCGCCAGCTGGACGGCCGCCACCGAAGCCTGGTTTGATTTCCGTCGCACGGGCCTCCCGGCCCTGAAAGCTGGTCCGGTTGCCAAACGCTCGGTACTGCCCGTACGCTTTTACTATATGCAGGACGAACTGAATATTAACAAAACCAATGCGAATGCGGCTTTGGAAAAGCTCGAAGTCACTAACTATTCGCAGGCAGATAATAAAAACAGCGCCTGGTCCAAACCCTGGCTGCTACAAGGTACCGGCAAACCCTGGTAATTCGATTAGTTAATTGTTTAAATGGGTGGAGGTATTTTCCACCCATTTTTTTATTTTAACAGAAGATCAAGTTCCTATAATAATTACCTACTGCCCCGGACCTGTATGAATGTGAAGAAATCGCTGATACTATGCATGTATGTTGTGGCTTTTGTGCCGTACCTGGCCTTTGCCCAATCCTTCCGGGCCGGAGCTGCCTCCCGGAATATCACCCCTGACCCCCTACTGCCAGTTTCGGGGGGCATTGGTACCCCTAAAAAGACCCTGGAAAAGAAGGGCGACCTCTACATCCGGGCCTTTGTCCTGGAAAAAGGCACCACCCGCGTCGCGTTTGTCAGCGTGGATAACCTCGGTTGGCCGTCGGTACTTGGCGACAAATCGCGGGCGTTGATCAAAGGCGTAAAGCCCGAAAATGTGCTGATTTCGGCTACCCATACCCACAGTGCGCCGGATGCCTACGGTTTTCCAAACGAGAAAGGCGAATCATTTGCCGACCTGGCCTACCTCGACCGCTGTGTGAAACTCATGGCCGAAGCCGTGGAGGAAGCCGTCAGCAATCTGCAACCAGCTACATTGAAAGTGGCCATGGGCGAAGCCAAAGGCAGGATTGCCTACAACTACTACGCCCCCCAGCTGTATGACCCCCGCTGCGGGGTAATTCAGGCGGTGGCAACGTCGGGAGCGGCCAGTGGAAGAGCCATTGCCACGCTGGTCAACTACGCCGTGCATCCGGAAGTACTCGGTTCGGGGCAGGGTATCCTGAGCCCCGATTTGTGCGGGCCACTGTACGACCGCATCGAGGCTAAGGGCGGCGGTATGGGTATGTTCATCAACGGCGCGCAGGGGGGGATGGTCACCGCTGATGTGCGGCGCGACAACGGCCAGGAAGCCAACACCTGGGAGGAATGCATCCGGATCGGTGAACTTCTGGCCGACGAAGCCCTGCGCATCGTGGCCGCGGCCCCGGTCCTGAAAAATCCTGATGTATTCGTAGCCTCCCGACGAATGGAATTTCCCATTGAGTCCGACGTCATGAAGTATATCATCACCAAATCGCCCCTCGGCTACAAGCTGCCGAAAGCCAACACCGTAGACACCCAGGTTAATCTCATCAACCTGGGTCCGGCACAGATCCTGACCATTCCGGGCGAAGCCCTGCCCAATATTGGCTACTACGTGAAGCGTCACATGCCCACGGCGTACCCGTTTTTATTTGGCCTTACCAACGATGCCTTCGGGTATATGCTGACCAAAGTAGACTTCAATAGTTTCAAACGCTACGAGTACGTAAGTCAAACCAGCCTGGGCGAAATGACCGGGGAGATTTATATGGAAAAAGCCTTACAACTGGTAGCGGATAGTCCGAAGCCGGAGAAGTGATTTTTGGCTATCAGCGATCGG
>CATMVR010000161.1 GCA_950075905.1 uncultured Persicitalea sp.
GAAGAAGGCGACCGAACCGTCCACCTCCCACCGTCGCCGACAGGACCATCGTTGGTCACGCGCTCGTGTTCAACATGGTTCTTCCCGTCGTCGCCGTTGCAGAAGAGATACAGCAGCGAATAGATGTCCCGGGCCATTCGCTGTCGATCGCGTCGGGCCCAGTATTCCTGGGCGCAGGTGGCCAGGCCCCGCTCCACCGCCAGCAGCATGATGGTCTGCATCAGCATGCCCACATCCGACCATTGCGGCGGCCCCACCTTGCGGTCGAGGCTGAAGAAAAGGCCCACAGGCGCCCCGAACAGCTCGCCGTTCTTGGCCAGCTGGGCCAGGCGGGCGATGGGCGTTTCGACTTCCTTGCCGGCGGTCATCATGAGGTCGGCCAGCTCGTCAATCACCAGGACGATATAGGGCAGAAAGCGGTGGCCCTTTTCGGGATTGAGGCGACGCTGAATAAACTTGGCGTTGTACTCTTTCAGATTACGGGCCGTGGCATCTTTGAGCAGGTCGTAGCGGCTGTCCATTTCGATACACAGCGAGTTGAGGGTATAGATCACCTTCTTGGTATCAGTGATGATGGCTTCCTCGCTGTTGGGTAGCTTGGCCAGGTAGTGCCTTTCGAGCTTGTTGAAGAGCGTAAGCTCTACCTTCTTGGGGTCTACCAGCACAAATTTGAGCTGTGCGGGGTGCTTCTTATAAATCAGTGAAGCCAGGATCACGTTCAGGCCCACCGATTTCCCCTGCCCCGTAGCCCCGGCCATCAGCAGGTGGGGCATCTTGGTAAGGTCGGCCATGTAAATCTCATTAGAAACCGTCTTGCCCAGTACTACGGGCAGGTCATAGGTCGATTTCTGGAAGCGGTCGCTGCCCAGCACGGTCCGGATGAAAACCGTCTCGCGGTTTTTATTGGGTACCTCAATCCCGATGGTACCCCGGCCGGGCATGGGAGCAATGATCCGGATGCCCAGCGCGGCCAGGTTGAGGGCAATGTCCTTTTCCAGGTTCTGAATTTTGGAGATACGTACTCCGGCCTCGGGCACAATCTCGTAGAGCGTTACGGTAGGGCCAATGGTGGCCTTGATCTTGGAAATATTGATACCGTAGCTACCTAACGTATCCACAATGCGCTCCTTATTGCTTTCCAACTCGTCGTGCGATACCTTCTCGTGGGCATTTTCACTGATCTCGTTGAGAAGATCGATCGTGGGATACTGGTAGGAGGGCAGGTCGAGGGTGGGGTCGTACTGGCCAAAATCCCGCAAAATTTCGTCGCTGACATCCTCGTCGTCAAGTTCGTCGACGGGCGCAATAGCTGGCACGGGGTCGGCTACTTCGAGTTCGAGCGTGAGTTCTGGTTCGGGGGTGGGAGGAGTAATTTCTACTTCTTCTTCCTCATCGGGGGGGGCTTCCACAAGGGCAGCAGGCATGTCGGCAGCCGGTACTGGTGTGGGTACAGCGCTCTCGCTCTCCACTTCGTCGTAGGTACCCCCCATGGGAGATAAACGCACCGGTGTCGGTGCGGGCTCCTCTTCATCGTCTGACTCCGGGTAGGATAGGGGTGTGCCCGCGGCGCTCGTTTTGCTGGCCGACCGTGCCCGCCATTGCTCCACCGGATCTACGTCGTAGAAGTACACCACAAAGCAAAACAGAGCTACGAGGATAACGATAACGCTCCCGTAGCCCATCAGATTCCGCAGCAGATCGTTAACGTAGTAGCCAAACCCGCCAGGCAGAAAGCTCAGGTTGCTGGCGGTGTCGCTCATCATTACTACATACCCCAGCAGGGCGCTGATCCAGAGCGTATAAAAAATCACCTCGCGGGTGGTACGGCTGAGGTTGAGCAGGTCGTTCTTGAAGACCATCCGCCAGCCAGCCAGAAAGGGAATCAACGGAATAGCCACGGAGGCAATACCAAACCAGCGGTACACAAAGTACTGCGATACAAAGGCGCCGAATACGCCCAGTACATTACGGGTTTGGGAGCCGACTTCATCGATAGGTTCGTAGCCCAGGGCGTTTACCTCGCTTTGATCGGCGGTGCCGGTAACAATATAGGATAAGAAAGCGATTTCCAGCAGAACGCTCACCACCATCAGAATGGCCCCCGCAACCAGCACGTTTTTGGGGCTTGTGGTGAGGGCTGTCCAGTCAAAAGATAGTTGGGGGGACGTTTGGGTTTCCTGCGCGTTTTTTGAACGGTACGAATTTCCCCGACGTGGTTTTTCAGCCATATTGACAGTCATGTGTGTGATAACGGATGTAAGGTACTCGGGTCGGGTTTGGCACTAGTATGTTTTTTAGAAAGCTCCCGTGTGATGCTTTACCTACAAACCGGGATATTTTCAGTATCGTGATTAGATCCGGTCAGTTTGTTTTCGGGCTTTCCGAAGCCAGCGATTTACAGATCCGTTTCGCCAGCGCGGGGCCTTCGTAGATAAAGCCTGTGTAGATTTGCAATAGGGCGGCTCCGGCGTTGAGTTTTGCCCGTGCATCGGCGGGGGAGGCAATGCCCCCAACGCCCAAAACTGGAAATGCGTTTCCCGATTTTTCGCAAAGATAACGAATAACTTCCGTCGAGCGGTATTGAAGCGGCTGACCACTTAGCCCGCCGGCCCCGATTTTTTCCAGCTCCGCGTCGGAAGTACGGAGCCCTTTCCGGGCAATAGTGGTGTTGGTGGCAATCACCCCGGCAATGCCGGTTTCCTGCACAATGGCAATGATATCATCCAGCTGACTGTGGTTCAGGTCGGGGGCTATTTTCAGAAAAATAGGCTTGGGCTTAGGCTTGTAGCCGTTGAGCTTCTGCAGCTCCCGCAGCAGGTGGGTCAGGGGTTCTTTCTCCTGCAAATCGCGCAGGCCGGGCGTATTGGGCGAGCTAACGTTGACCACGAAGTAATCTACCACGTCGTATAGCTCCTGAAAGCAACTGATATAGTCGTCGAGGGCCCGCTCGTTGGGGGTGTCTTTGTTTTTGCCAATGTTGCCCCCTACCATAATATCCGACTGACGGTACCGGAGTTTAGCGGCGGCCACCGCGGCCCCCTTGTTGTTGAAGCCCATGCGGTTGATAAGCCCCTTGTCTGCTTTCAGCCGGAAGAGCCTGGCTTTTTCGTTGCCGGGTTGAGGGCGGGGGGTTACAGTGCCTATTTCCACGTAGCCAAAGCCCAGCGCGGCCAGCTCGTCTACCATCTCCGCATTCTTGTCAAAACCGGCGGCTAGCCCCACGGGATTTTTGAAACGCAGGCCGGCGACCTCCCGCACCAGAGACGGGTGTTCGTACACGTATAGTTTTTTCAGCAGGCCGGGGACGCCGGGCAGCTTGTACGCAAAGCGAAGCACGTCGCAAACCCAATAATGAACCTGTTCGGCGTCGAAAAAAAACAGGAGTGGTAAAAGAAGGCGTTTATACATTCTGCAAAAATAGAAGGTTCGTTGCAGGTGCTGGCAGGGAGTGGGAGTTTTTATTTTTGATTTGATCTGATAAGCCTGAAAATACGTTTATGAATAGTAGAAGGGCACATCGGGAAGACAAGACCCAAACGAACTAAATTGGCTATCAACTTGTATAGATTATATAAACAGGTCAGGCGGGGTAAGTGCGTGGTATTTGTATGCTCATACTGTGACTAAACGCCTGATATGTAAAGTTTAAATCAAGAAATTCGTGCATAATTCAGTCTTTTATGCGTTTCTATAACAAAGTTTTTTTTACAGTAAGATCAGGTTGACAGATGCGTCAAACATTCCTAAACCATTATTCTCAATGAACAAAACCTATGTATTTGGTATACTGCTGGCGCTGCTGCTGGCGGGCTGCCAGCCTCCTGAGCTTTCGCCTGAGGAAGTGTACATCAATTCGGTGGCTACTGTACGTCTGAACGAACCCGCTGACCTAGAGCTCCCCCTGGGGGCTACCCTGAATGTGAAGGAGCTGCTCCGGGTGACCTACAAAGAGAATCAATCCGCGCAAACAGTCACCATTCCTGACCGGGCAGTGCAGGTGGTAGTCAACGAAAGCGCTTCGGCCAATCCGGTCTATACGGCCATGGCGGCAGGCACCTATTCCATTAAGGTCAAAATAGGCGATAAAAGCAGCAATGCTATCACGGTAAAAGTACTACCCTTTGCGCTGGTGAAAGTACCCGTTGTGTTTCACACGGTAAACTCCACGCTGTCGGCAAGCCAGATCAACCGCCTGATTCAGGGTATGACCGATGCCTTCCGCAACCGCTGGAACCCTTACAATGGTACTAAAGACAAAAACGCAGTGGACACGTTCATTGAGTTTTACGCGGCCAATACCGATCCTTCGGGGCGCTCTCTCTCCATTCCTGGGCTGGATGCTGTCACTTCTACGCGGCAGACGTTCACGTCGGAGCAAGCGGTGGGCGATGCCTGGAATTCGTACTGGAATCCCAGGCAATACCTTAATATCTGGATTTACAACATTGACCGCGAGGAAAGTGTCAGCGGCTTTGCCTACATATCACCCGTAACCCGCTCGCTGGTTGGTTCGCGGCTGGTGTCGGCTGCGCGTACCAATCCTGATCTACCCTACGGGATTTTCTACAACAAGGGCGACGTAAACAATGCGCGGTCCAGCACGCTGGCCCACGAGGCCGGCCACGTACTGGGTCTGCACCATATTTTTGACGGCAATGGCGACGAGTACAAAGGGTGCAGCAGCACTGATCCGGACTACTGCTCAGATACCCCCTTCTACGATCGGAAAGTGTACATAGACAGCTACCACACCCTGCGGGCGCAGCGGCAGGCCTGCGACGGGACTACCTTTGAGAGTACCAATATCATGGACTACTACCTTTCCTACGAGAACTCCTTTACCCGGCAGCAGCGCGAGCGCGTCCGACACACGCTTACCTACGGGCAGTGGTTGCCGCAACCTGCCAACGAGCGGGGCCGTCAGGCTGCCGAGGAAGGCTACATGAAAAAGCCGGACGATTATCGCTATGTGCCGCCGGTAATTTGCGCAGTGGAGAAAGAGTAGCAGATACCTAGTAGCAACGCATCAAAAAAGGCTTTCCGGAATTTCGGAAAGCCTTTTTTGGTAGTGGGTAAAGCCCCGTGCTCAGGCTTCCTCTACCTTCTTGATCGAGGCCGAATTGATGCAGAACCGCAGTCCCGTTGGTTGGGGGCCGTCGGGAAACACATGTCCCAGGTGGCCGTCGCAGACGTTGCACATAACCTCCACCCGCTGCATGCCGTAGCTGGTATCCAGGTCGTACCTGATTACGTTTTCTTCCACCGGTTCGGCAAAGCTGGGCCAGCCCGTACCTGACTCAAACTTCACCGTAGAGTCAAATAGCGGCGTACCGCAGGCCCGGCAGGCGTACAGGCCGGGGTCGTGGCGCTCGCAGTACTCGCCGGTAAAGGCCCGCTCGGTGCCCTTCTGCCGTATCACATGGTACTCCTCAGGCGTTAGTTCTGATTTCCACTCCTGCTCGCTTTTTTCTACCCGGCTGGGTGGGGTAGGACTACCTTTTTTGGCGTATTGAATGACATCGTTCCAGTTCATGGGGTATCGGTTTTTGGGTGATGAATGTTCGTATATCTCTCTAACCATCCAACAGCGCTTAGGGTTGGAATAATTCACTTTTCAGAATCCCCCTGGCGAAGTTTTGACCCGCAGGGTTGTTAAAGTAAAACTTCGTCTGGGAATAATGACATGTTTCTTATTTTTATTCAATTTTAAAATAATTTTCAGGTAATTTATTCCTATAATTGTCTTTATTACATTTTATGCTAAGCTTCTAACAGTCAAAGGTGTAGGTTTGTAACTATATAGGAAAATTTAGAAACAAACTAGCTTTTACTCTTTTACACTAATCCAAAAATACAACAACTCAGTGAGAAACGTGATGCAAGTATGGGGTCTTCTGGCGTGTCTGATCGCGCTGCCCCTGCTGGGAGAAAGCCGGCCCACAGTTACCGGAAATGCAGGAAAGCGGGTGTACTCCGCCTTACCACAGGACAAGGGAGAAATCATCGGGAAAGTAGTGGATGCTTCCAACGAAACCCCGGCCGGCTTTGCTACGGTAGCGCTCATGCGCCCCGATTCGTCGATTGTGAGCGGTATCACCGCTGACGAAAACGGGGTGTTTTTGATGAGCAACGTCGTGCCGGGCAACTACCTGATCCGCATCACGCTCATGGGATACAGCACCCTGTACGTACCCAATGTGAACATGCCCACCGAAGCCACTACCACCGACTTGGGGATCATCCGCCTGGAATCGGCGGTGCAAAGCCTGAATGAGGTAGTAGTGCGGGCCGAGAAGACGATGATTGTATCGGATATAGATAAGAAAATCGTGAACGTGGGCAAAGACCTGCTGGCATCGAGCAACAACGTTAGCGAGCTTCTGGAAAAGGTACCCTCCGTTTCGCTGGACGAAAACGGGGCACCCATGGTGCGGGGCAAGGGTAGCGTGGTGGTGCTGATCGACGGCAAGCCTTCCACCCTCTACGGCAACGACGTAGCCACGGTGCTGCAGTCCTTTCCGGCCGATCTGATTGAGCGCATCGAAGTCATGACTACCCCTTCGGCCAAGTACGAAGGGGAGGGCGCTTCGGGAGTCATTGATATCATTACCAAGAAAACCAAAATCACGGGCACAAGCGGTAGCCTGCGCGGCTCGCTGGGTTCGTTTGAGAACCACAGTGGCTCGGCCTACGTGAGCTACAAAACCGGCAAGTGGGCATTGCGGGCCTCCGGCAGCGCGCAAAACCGGCAGTGGTATTACCGCAGCGAGATGGAACGGCAGAACTTCCTGGGCGATACCACCACTTACTTTACGCAGCGCGGTACAGGTCAAGATCAAAATGCTAATCTTTTTGGTCGCTTTGGCGTAAACTACGATTTCAACGCCAAAAACAGCCTGGGCGTTACCGTCAACTACTCGCAGAGTCAGGGAGCAAACAAAAGAGATAACACTAACGTAACCCGCTCGGAGTCGGGCGCACTGCTCGAAAGCTTCGACCGCTTTACCAACGGGACATCGGCGGGCCACAACCTGAGCGTGAACATGGACTACCGAAAGTTGTTTGACAACGAGAGGCAGGTGCTGACCTTCACGGCCAACTACTCGGAAGGCAACTCGGAGGGAGAGTCAGACTTCGACCAGAAGAGCGATTTTCCCCGGCTGGTGCGCAGTCAGATCAATACCCGCAACGGCGACCGGCAGGGGATTTTCCTGGACTCAGACTACACCTGGCCCATTTCTACCAACTCGACCTTTGAGGTAGGGGCCCGTACCCGGCTCAACCGCAGCCGAAACAATAATGCCTTCTTTACCTACGACAGCGAAACCGGCGAGTACGTTTTCAACGAAAACGTTAGCAACGAGTTTGGCTATCAGGATGCCGTCCACACGGGCTACGTGACGCTCTCCCAGAAGAGTGATCGATGGGGCGTGCGGGCGGGGCTACGCCTGACCGATGCTACCCAAAAGATCGATCAGATCAGTCGTGATCAGGCGTTTTCGGTGCATTTCCTGTACCTGGTACCTTCCTTTGCCATTACCCGCAAGCTCGACGAAGAAACGCAGGTGAAGGTCAATTACAGTCGCCGTGTGCAGCGCCCGCAGGCCGATTGGCTCAATCCCTTCACGGATATTTCGGACCCCCGCAACATCCGCTCGGGCAACCCCAACCTGACGCCGGAGTATGTGCACAAAGCCGAGCTGGGTTATTCGCAGTACAAGGAGGAAGGCGGCTGGGGCCCGGCGCTGTTCATGGATTATTCCAACAATGCCATTACGCGAATACGGACTATTGACTCAGAAGGAAACTCGTACTCGATATTCGATAATGTAGGGCGCGAGCTATCCTATGGTTTTGAAACTGATTTTTCCAAAAAGGTGGGCGAAAAGCTCAAACTGAACGCCAGCGGACGGGTATTTCGGAGCGAGGTGGTATCGCTGGCGGCTAATATCAACAATCAGATATGGAGCTACTCCGGCAACCTGAATGCCTTTCTGGAACTTCCGATGGCCATCCGGGCGTCGGCTTACCTTACCTACGATGGCCCCCGGGCCATTGCGCAGGGTACACGCCCTGGCGTGTTTGTGGCCAATATGGGCGTGCGCAGAGACTTTTTTGAGCGGAAGGGTACCCTCTCTTTCAACGTGCAGGATCTGCTGCTTTCCCGCATCTACAAGTCCGACCTGAGCACTGATACCTACGTGCAGAACTCGCTCTGGCAGCGTACCAACCGCTACGTGGGCATGACGTTCCACTACCGCTTCGGCAGAATCTCCGCCACCGGCGGCGGCGATGAGTCGTAAAGGTCTACAAGCAAAAGCCCGACGGGGTGCTGGAATATCATATTCTGGCACCCCGTCGGGCTTTTTACAAGACCTGTAATTCTGAATAATTCACGCACCGCAGCCGCTCATTCCGACATTCACTCAATCACTCATTCAAAATTAACATCTATACCGTCAGCGCCGCCAGCAAATCGGCCTGCGTGATGATGTGGATGGCGTTGGTCTCATCCCGCACCAGCAGCGCCTTGTCGCCCGAGCCGATGACGAATTCGTTGGCCGGATAGTCCCCCCCGCCGGCGAACACCGCGCCCTGCATGGCGGCGAGGATATCGCCTTCGAAGGCGCCCGCGCGGGTCTCGGCAAGGCCCGCATCCATGGCGTCATCGGCCAATTGGCCGGCGCGGCGGTGCATCTCGATCTCGGCGGGGGATTTCACCCGGCGCAGGGCGCGGATCAGCTCGGAGTGGTCCCTGGCCGCGGGAAG
>CATMVR010000162.1 GCA_950075905.1 uncultured Persicitalea sp.
GATGCTAACTACAACGCCGCTACCGGTGAGCTAAAAGACAGCTACCTGCGGTACGTGGTGTACATCCCGTTTGCCACAGCCGAAAGCACCGGCCTGCCGCTCAAACCCGAAGGACCCGCCATGCCCTGGATCATGGACCCCGGCACGCATCGCGCACACATCATGATTAACCCGCCGAAGGGTAACTAAACTGTATCAACCGACTCTACCGAAAATGCCTGAGCCCTGTCCGCAAACAGGGCTTTGGTTTTTTGCCAGGTAGTCCGGAAAAGCTCCGAGTCGCGGTAGGCATTCAGGGCCTCTTCGGAGGTCCAGTGGCTGTGGGTCACAAATATGTTTGGCTGCTGAGTATCCTGCCAGAGTTCGAGGTGCAGGCAGCCTTCGCGAGCCCGAATGAGCTGTTTCGATTCTTCAAAAATTTGCCTGAATTCTTCGGTTTTGTCAGGCTGGAACGTCATGCGGACGATACGAATGAGCATCGGAGTAGGTTAGATTAGTACTTACAGATAGCTGAGCCACCACTTTTCGGGATGCGCGGTTTTGTAGGCATTGTACCACCGGCATACCGGATACAGCACTACTACTACAAAAATCCATACACCATACACGCCCCACAAAGAAAACCCATTTTCCGGCCAGGCAAACAGAAAGGGATTCTGGTTGGCTACGACGTAGTCGACCCCTTCCTGAAAGGTATACCCCCGAACAAAAAAGTTGAGCGCCGCCAGCATATGAATGAGGTAAAAATGCAGAATGTAGTAGAAAAAGGCGGTGCGGCCAAAGATACGAAACTTATCCGTCAGGCTGTTTTTGATGTTTTCCAGGTAGGCCAACAAAATCAAGGAGGGACCGATGGTCATGCATAAATACAGCAGGGAGGGTGGGTACTTGTGGGTATCAATGAACGACAGCAACGTAAACAGGCCGTTTTTCTGTGCCGTCCAGGGTTCCGGATTGCCGTACCAGTTGCTGAATCGTAGTACTACGAAAAATAAAATAAGGCCCAGCCCAAGAAAAATCAGGTATGTTTTGCGCCGGGAAGCTTCCCATGATGGAGCAAAAAAGCGACCCGTACAGTACCCCAGAATCATCACGCCCGTCCAGGGTACAAAAGGGTACAGGATAATCAGAAAATGATTGGGCAAATATTCATAGAGGGTAAAGTTGTCGCTATGAAAAAGATTCCACCAGAAACCGGGGTTGAAGTCCGGTGCCGCTTCCGGTACATCCAGCAGGTTATGACCGAGCACAATGGCCAACCCGATGGTCAGTATCGCGCCAAAAGGAAGGTACACCAACAAGCCCATGAGTACCATGCTGATACCGATGGCCCAGATTACCTGCAAAAAAATGACGTTGTAGAAAGGATTGAAAGTCCAGACAAACGACATTACTACTACCTCTACGAAAATCAGCCAAAGCCCTCTTTTTAGCAAAAAAACACTCAACTCACGGGTTGACTTGCGCAGACTTTGCAGGTAGATAGACGTACCGGAAAGAAACACAAACACCGGTGCGCAGAAATGGGTGATCCAGCGGGTAAAAAACAGGGGCACCGTGGTGGTAGCAAGATTGAGCGGATCGTCCGTAAAGCCCGCGCTGTGAAAGAAATCCCGGGTGTGATCCAGGGCCATGACGACCATGACGATGCCGCGAAGTACGTCGATGGACTCAATGCGTTTTGGGGTTAGAGCAACGACCGGCTCTCTGGTAGGGCTTGCGATTTCCATGCTATTTCCGAATCGTACTATTCCGCCCAATACCTTCATTGGGCAGATGTAAAATTGCCCAATGAAGGTATAAAAAAAACTATATTTTTTACGTGTTATCGAATAAACATTCGGGACCAGGTACCCTTGCTCAATTCGCCCTCCTGCTTTCATCTTCCGAACCCAGCCTCCGCTGCCGGGCGGCTTTTACTTTCTGGTTGCCAAAGGTATAGCTCAGATTGAGCAAGGCGATTCTGGTATCAAACTGTACAATTCCGTTTGTCACCAGCTTGCCAGGCACATTCATGTTGGCAACGAAGCGGTTGGTCCGAAAAACATCCTGCAAACTAAACTTGACTTTTAATGTATTTGATACTGCCTTTTGGATACCCACATCCATAGATCCAAGCCAGGGAGAAACCATGAGAAATCGAGTAGCAGGTGTAGACAGCCAACCCGATAACTCACCCGTCCAGCCTTTGCCAAATACGAAAGAATTATTCACATTCATACGCCCGGCCAGGTTAGTAATCTCAAAGGATTCATTTTCATAATCCAGTTGAAATTGGTTGATAAAACCAAGGGCGGTAGTCTGAATCTGCCAGCCTTTGGTGACCGTAATGGGGAATCCGGCGGTGAAAGAATAGCCCTGAGAGTCACCGACATTTTGCCAGATAATATACCTTTTATTTCCTTCCAAACCATAAAAAATGCTATTCACAAGGTCGGTAGTCATATCGGCTCCAATAGCCAGGAAAACCCCATTTTTGAGCCCATACCGGAGTTGGAATGCCGCGGTATACTGAGGCCTCAGAAAGGCGTTCCCCTGCGAGAAAGTAAAGGGGTCTACGTAACTCCGGGCAGGATTTATATTCTGGTAATTGAAACGGTCAATGCGGTAGCTATACGAGAGCGAAAGGGTCTGTCCGCGCCCTAAGGGGCGGGAAATAAATACGCTTGGGAAGAAATTGAGATACTTCCGGGCAACTACCTGATTCAGGGTGTGTGAAATTCCTTCCGATTGGGTATGCTCCACCCGCAAACCAACCTGTACCTGGGTCTTCAGACTGTCTACCTTACCGAAGCCTCCCGATACACTTGCATAGGCAGCACCTACCTGCTCGGTATACGTAAAGTAATTTGAAAGTTCGGGGTTCAGCATGACATTATCCGACAGACCATCCTGCACAGTCAGGTCATTATCAGTAGATATTCTGGCAAATTTCAGGCCGGATTCCATCTTCCATCCGTTGGGTAGTCCCCGGTTATAATCGGCCTTGGCAGTCCGGATTTTTACAGTGGTGGGTTGAACATTCAACAGGGCATAAACAGCACTATTATCATCATCCGGAGAAATAGTATTTGTAAAAAAAAGATCGTTAGAAAAATCCCGATTGAATTGGCCATAGTCCAGGTCAGCGCTCAATTGTCCTTTTTCCCCAAAGGATTGCTGGACATTCATATTGACGATATTATTCTGACTAAAAGAATTGATTGTTTTACGGGTATCCGCCTGCAAATACACCGGTCCGCCTGCGGTTCTGGAAAAAATACTTTGGGCCGGGCCATCTTCCTCCCGACTACTCCAAAGCCCCGTCCACACTACCCCCAAAATGGTGTTTTTAGCGGGTGAAAAGTCAATACCGGCCTTGGCATTTTGTCCCAGATCTTTGAATGTCAGGTAGGTAGTAGATGTTCCGTGAGTTTGCCTTCCCGGATCAGCCTCTGTCGGGTCAGGTTGTATGGATGTTGCCAGTAAATCAAAGTAATTTCCCCCACGGTTGATGCTATACGAACCAAACATGTTGAGCTTAGCCGTGCGGTTGTTTAGTTGCAGACTTGCCCGTTCGCGGTGAAAACGTCCCGACCCTCCGGCTACCGAAAGCGCCCCATTGGTGCCCAAATTGCTGTTCTTCTTCAATCTGATATTAATGATCCCCGAGTTACCCTGCGCATCGTAGCGCGCACCGGGGTTGGTAATCAGCTCAATGGTAGCAATATTATCGCTCGACATGGTGCGCAGCAGGGCTACTACGTCTTGCTGCGACAGATAGGTCTGCCTTCCGTCAATCTGAACAATGACACCCTCTTTCCCATTCAACTGAATCAGTTCGTTCTGGTAGTCTACCGTTACGCCGGGTGTCTTTTGCAGTACTTCCAGGGCGGTGCTGCCGCTGCCAATGATACTGCCTTCGACGTTCACGACCATCCGGTCAATTTGCTGCTCGATAAAGGCTTTCTTGCCCGTTACCTGCACCTCATTCAACTCGGTTGCTACCGCAGTCAACGAGATGGCGGGCATGAGTTTACGCGTACCTGCCAATTCAAAATAAGCGGTAAATTTTTCACCATAGCCAATCGAGGAGGCCTTTAACAGGTATTTTCCGGAGGGTAGTCCTTCCAGGACATACACTCCTTTATCATCAGAAGCGGTAGCCTTTACCAGGGCAGAATCCGGGGCGCTCATCAAACCGATAGTTACGAAAGGGAGGGGGTTTCCAGCCTTGTCAACTACTTTTCCGTTGATGGAACTTTGGGCGAATAAAGTACCTGACAAGCAAAAGGTACAGAGCATTACTACTTTTAGCGTTTTCATTGGGATTGAGGTTTGATAGGTATGTATGTATGTATGGAATTCTATTCATTATCGAATCTTCATGTACAGAAGATTTGAATCCAGGTTTGCACATAAAATGCATGACAAACCTGTTCAGAAGTTGGTCGTTTTTTCCTCCATTCTGACACTAATTTTCATCAGATCAATCTGATAACTTTGGTACATATGGAAAAACAGGTACTCTTAATTGGCTTAGTGATTGCTTCCAAACCAGGTTGGACAGTAGCTGCTTTCAATAGAATAAAGGTAGTAGGAAGGATTTGGGGGATGTTTGCCTAAATGGTCAAAGGCGTGGTTTATTGTCGCGTTGATTTGATCTATTGTTGCATAGCGGCAACCAATAGTAGGGGTATGGACTGAATAGAGTGGAAGAAGAGGGAAATTAGTTAGCCACGTCCAAAATATACCGGCTATAGCGTGGGTCGTTTTCGAAGTCAGGTAGCCAGTCTCTGGCAATATATTTGAAGAAAAGCATGGGGGCTTCGTGCATTTCCATAGCGATGTCAAAGTAGGTACAGGCCGTATCCAGGTCGCCCATGCAGGCGGGCACGATGCCCATATCGTAGGTGATGACTGCGTTTACGTCTTTCTTGGCTTTCATCTCTTCAAGGATGGCAATGGCTTTTTCATGAGCCCCAGTAAGCCCATATAGCACCCCACAGGCACTTAATGTAAGACCGCTATAATTCAGGCGCAGGGCAATTTCCAGTTCTTCAAGGGCCTCTTCGTATTTTTTCAGGGTAATCAAATTCAGGCCAACGATACTATGCCCACCCCAGAATGCCGGTTCAAGGGCAACAAGCCTCCGGCCCTGGGCAACGGCTTTTTCAAAATTCCCCGCAGCCCAGTACACGTAGCTTGCGTAAAAATTGTTGATCAATGAAAACGGTTCCAGCACAAGTGCCTGGAAAATCTGCTCTTCTGCTAGTTTATAATTGCCCTGAATACTCCAAAATAACGCATATTGGCAGTAAAGCTCCGCGGTATTCCAGTTCAATTCCAGTGCTTTCCTGAATGCCAGTGCGGCCCGATTAAAATCCCAGTTATAGAGCAATTCCATTCGGGCAAGGGCCAGGTAGCTCTCGGCCATTTCGCCGTCTAGCCGGAGCGCCTGACCGGTCGCCTGTTTCATCAAAGGCAGCGCCTGACCAGACGGCAAATGCCGATAAAACCACAAATTTAGGTAACAGGATGCGATTCCGGCGTAGGCAATAGCATACTCAGGTTCCAACTCAATGGCTGCCTGGTAGTACTCGATAGCTTTATAGTATTGGTCAGGGCCGGCAAATTTATTATGATAAAATCGCCCGTGTAAATAGTGCTGATAGGCCGTTGGGTTATCCGTGTAGCGTTTGAGGGCTGTCTCCTGTATATTTCCCAGCAGTTGAACTTTCACCACTTTTAAAATGGCCAGGGCAATCTCATCCTGAATTTCAAATATATTCCTGATGGACTGGTCAAAGTTGTCGGACCAGACATGAAATCCATCTTTTACTTCCACGAGCTGCGCCGTAATTCGGAGTCTTTCTCCTGATTTCCTGACACTACCTTCCAGAATATAGGCTACATTTAATTGATCTCCTATGATTCTGATATCCTGGTGATTGCCTTTAAACTTGAAACAGGAAGTCCGTCCGGCCACATTCAGTTTAGGCACATGGCTCAACACATTGATAATCTCCTCCGTAATACCATCGCTAAAATACTCCTGTTCGCTATCATTGCTGATATTGACGAATGGCAGCACTGCAATGGAAACTTTTTCGATAGAAGTACCACTTGTTGTAGATTTCCTGGTACCCACTTGGTTTCTGAAATCAGTTGGGGTAATCTGGAAGGCGCTGAAAAAGTATTTACTAAAATTTTGCGGACTACCGAAGCCTACCAGATAAGCAATTTCGGAAATGCGTAAACTTGCCTCTGCAAGCAGAGTTTTGGCTTTTTCCAGTCTTTTTTTTCGAATGAAGAGGGTAACCGAAAGCTGCGTTTTGGCTTTCACGACCCGATGGAGCTGGGAGCGACTGAGACCTATTTTTCTGCACAAAACATCAAGGGGTAGGGCCAGGTTATCCAAATTTTCCTCTAATAAGGCATCTAACTTATCAAAAGCGTTACTATCAAAATAAGTCATTGGTCCTTTGAATGAATAAAAGAGTGGATCACCCCGATTGGTGGTATTTCATAAATATATTGGTTTTTTTTGAGTATGTAGCTGTAATTGTGTGAGTTGGAAAGTCTATATGTCGTTTTAGTGATAAATATTATATGTTTTTGGGGTTACATATAAACAGTTAAACAGGGTGACGATCAATAGAAAGTCAGCATAGAGATCAGTAAGTTACCTGATCAAGGATCGGAGAACTACAAGGAACTTCACTTTGCATTAAGCACAATCTGGGCGCGGTCGGTGCGACGCACTTTCTTCACAAAATCCAGCCATTCGGCGTAGTCGGCGGCAGGGTAGCGCCCTCCCTGCAGGCGCAGTTTTCGGGTGTAGACAATGGCCCCGTCGATGGCTTGCGCGTTGATCGTCAATGTACCAAATTTGCTTTCGAGCCGCTGCGCCGGCGGCATAGCTTCCGGGCCGTAGCCCGCCGGCAGGCTGATTGTGACACTGTCAACATCTTCGTAGTCGTAGCTATGAGGAGGCAGATAAAAATCGGTGGTACGACTGCCGCTGCCACCGGGTACATCCAGCATCCGGGCAAAGGCGGTTGGTTTTACAAAGAGGCGGGTACCCGTTACCGTCCCAAACTGACGGACGTTCAGGGTCATATTCTCTTCAATGTATGGGGTACTCTCCCGGCTTTGCCGTACCTCAAACGGCCCCATTTCCATACCTGCCAACCCCAGGCTCTGAATCAGGGAAGAGCGCTGGGCGGCGGCATCCCGGGCGTATAAGGCTTCCTGCCGGCTTTCCTGCTGCAACCCGTAGTACTGCGTCGCCAGTTTTACCTGAGCGTCGCCTTTGGGATCGAGCTGTACCCGGACGGAGCGTTGACGAAGATTTTGCTCGGGCAGATACCGGTGGGTAGCTACCAGCTTGCCACCTTCCGGCGTGATGAGCAGCGCCGGGCGGTTGCCCGTGAAGTCGCCCAGGTAGTTGAAGGGGTTCTTCTGACTGGTACATTCCAGCCACAGGGTATCGGCCGCCAGGGGTACGCATACGATCACATGGTTGAACTGGGAACTCGGAAAGTCAGATTCGATCACTGCATTGGCTCCGGCTCGGATCAGGGCAGTATAGGCCGTAATCCCGGCCTCCTTCAACAGGGCTACCATGTAGTTGGACAGTGCCTTGCAATCCCCGTAGCCCTTCGTGGCCACTTCGGAGGCTTCGCGAGTTTGCCAGCCGCCTATGCCCAGCTGAATGCTCACATAGCGGGTTTTGGACTGCATCCACTCATAAAGCAGGCGCACTTTATCTTGCGGCTCCGTGGTTTGGCCAACTACCCTTTTAAGCTCCGTTTTCACCTCAGCGGGCAAGGCATCCCGGTCTTTGTTCAATGTATAGTAAAACCTCCCCAGGTCCTGCCAGTTGGTAAACGTTCCCGCATACTTCTGTACCTCAAAATCAACGGGGGCCGTCAAAACCATGGGCAGAAAACGGTAGGCATGCAAGGAGTAAGCTTCGGCTAAAAACGGCTGTACGTTATACATTGCCCAACGCATGGCCCGAAATCCAGATCGGGAGTCATCGACCATTGGGGCGGGGGCCTTATTGATGGCTTTGTGCCGGAAAGGCAAAGACAACGGTGATTCGATGGTCAGAGAGGCCCGTTCTACAGCGGTACCGTATGACGCCACCGGCACCCAGAGCGGATAAAACATCATGTTGCGTTCGCGGGTTTCGTAGCTGAATTCCACCGTGTACGGATAGGGGTAGCTTTTCTTACCAAAACTGGCGTACTTCACCCGGTTATCGCTTATTTCTCCCCCATCACTACCCGAGCCATAATCGCCGATTTCGTTACTTTTCAGCGATTTTAGTTTTTTGCCGGAAGCGTCGTAAATCGACCCTTCGATGGCATTTATTTTGGTAAAGTCGTCGTACGAAACCACTAGTGCGCTATGCTCCTCTTCGCCGTGCTCGTCCAGAATCGTGACCGCATAGCGCCGGCTTTTAATCGCTTGTCCCCGGGATTCTACCTTGAAAACTGTTTCGTCGTAGCGCACTATGGCGTTGGCATTAATTACCAATTCTGCCGGAATCTGACTTACAGAAAGATCCTGTCCCTGCGCTCCCATCCAAGTCAACATCAGTAAATAGGCCAGCCGAATGCCTCCGGGAAATGTTACCTGTGCGTAAAAAGTAATCTTCATAATTTAGCCTGTTTTTTCAGCACAACGGGTTGACTGTGTTTCTGGATGATCTTGTCGTAAAATTGCTTTAAAGCCCCATACTCCTCC
>CATMVR010000163.1 GCA_950075905.1 uncultured Persicitalea sp.
AATTGCCTAATCCCCAAATTCTTCTAAATTTGCAAAGTATCAATTTTCCTTCCACTCTATGCTTTCCAAAACTTACGGCGGGGCCGTCTACGGGGTCAATGCCTCCATGATTACGATTGAAGTGACGGTGAGTCAGGGGCTGAAATTCTTTATGGTGGGCCTGCCCGATAGCGCCGTGAAGGAAAGCGAGCAGCGGGTGGAAGCTTCGCTCAAAAACTCCGGCTACCGCATGCCCCGGCAAAAGGTGGTAGTGAACCTCGCCCCCGCCGATGTACGCAAGGAAGGCTCAGCCTACGACCTGCCCATTGCGCTCTGTGTGCTGGAATCGTCGGAACAAATGAAGTGTGAGCGCAGCCTGGAAGACTACGTGATCATGGGCGAGCTGTCGCTCGATGGGCAGCTGCGGCCCATAAAGGGCGTCCTGCCCATTGCCATCGAAGCCCGCAAGCAGGGCAAGAAGGGCTTCATACTCCCCACCGAAAATGCCGCCGAAGCGGCCATTGTGAATAACCTGGACGTGCTTGGCGTCGAAACGATGCAGGAAGCGGTAGAATTTTTTGAAGGCAAGCGCGACATCGAGCCCCTCGTGATTGACACCCGCGATATTTTCATGAATACCTTCACCCACTACGAGGCGGATTTTTCGCACGTGCAGGGACAGGAAAACATCAAGCGGGCGCTGGAAATAACCGCCGCCGGCGGGCACAATGCCATCATGATCGGTCCGCCCGGTGCTGGCAAAACCATGCTGGCCAAGCGATTGCCGTCCATTTTGCCGCCGCTGTCGTTGCAGGAAGCGCTCGAAACTACCAAAATCCATTCCGTAGCGGGCAAGCTTGGTGCCCGCTCTACGCTCATTTCCCGTCGTCCGTTCCGGTCGCCGCACCATTCCATCAGCGATGCTGCACTGGTGGGCGGCGGGAGTTTTCCACAACCGGGCGAGATATCGCTGGCGCACAACGGGGTACTGTTTCTGGACGAGCTACCCGAATTTAAACGCACCGTGCTGGAAGTCATGCGTCAGCCGCTGGAAGAGCGGAAGGTGAGTATCTCGCGGGCCAAGATGGCCGTGGAGTTTCCGTCCAACTTCATGCTCATTGCCAGCATGAACCCCTGCCCCTGCGGCTATTACAACCACCCCGACAAGGAGTGCGTGTGCGGGCCGGGCGTGGTGCAGAAGTACCTCAACAAAATCAGCGGCCCGCTGCTCGACCGCATCGATCTGCACGTGGAGGTAACGCCCGTTTCGTTCGATCAGATTGCCTCTACCCGCAAGTCGGAGAGCAGCGACGAGATCCGGGAGCGGGTGATCAAAGCCCGCGAGCGGCAGACCGAGCGCTTTAAAGACCGCAAGGATATTTACTCCAACGCCATGATGCCGCCGGAGATGGTGAAGGAAATCTGCGAAATCGGCGATGCGGGACGGGCGTTGCTCCGCACGGCGATGGACCGGCTGGGGCTGTCGGCCCGGGCCTACGACCGCATCCTCAAAGTATCCCGCACCATTGCCGATCTGGCCGGGAGTGACGACATCAAAATAGAACACCTGGCCGAGGCGATTCAATACCGCAGCCTCGACCGCGAAAACTGGGCCGGCTGATGCAACTACGTGTATTTCCTGATAATGTGTTGGAGTGGGTCGCTTTGCGGCTCAACCTCGTTCCGATGCCGTTGCTGCACGCACAAATCTTTCCAGTGATTAGCCGTGCGGTGCTGGAAGCCGTGGATGCGGGAGTGTTTGAGGCGATTGAGGAGGGGGCTACTACGGTAGAATCTATTGCGGAGAGGTGCGGGCTGGAAGCCCGCGCCACGGGGCAGTTGCTGGGCGTTCTTGCCTCGGTGAGGTACCTGCGCTTCCGGAAAGGCCACTACTCCCTGACCCGAATTACCCGCAAATGGGTACTCGGCAGCAGCCCCGATACCGTGCGCGATCTGGCTATTTTTAACAACCGCGTCACCTGGGGCTGGCTCGACAAGCTGGGTGAATACCTGCGTACCGGCAAGGGCCTGCAATACCACCATACGTTCACTAGCGACGAATGGGAGCTGTACCAGCGGGCCATGTGGGGCGGAGCTATCTCCGAAGCCCGGGAGTTTGCCCGCAAGGTACCTATGCCTTCCGGCGCTACCCGGATGCTGGATATTGGCGGGTCCCACGGGATGCCCTCCGTGGAAGCATGCAGGAAGTACCCTGGTCTGAGTTCAATAATTCTGGACTTACCGGCCGCCGTGGAGAAAGCCGCCCCGCTGCTGGCTGGGCAGGGCATGGGCGAGCGGGTAGTACATCAGGTAGGGAATATCCTGACGGAGAACCTGCCGGCTAATACCTACGACCTGATCCTGATGTCGAGCGTAGCGCACCACCTGACGGCTGAGGAGAATGGGGTGGTCGCAAAAAAAGCCGCCGAAGCCTTGCGGCCCGGCGGCGTGTATATCATCAATGAGTTTATTCGTCCCGATCCGGGGGCGGCTCCCGAACTCGTCGGTAGCAGCACCGACCTGTTTTTTGGATTATCGAGTACCTCGGGCAACTGGTCCGTGGCCGAAATTCAAAGCTGGTTTCGGGCTGCCGACCTTACTCCGTTGAAGCCTATTTCCTACCAGGCTATTCCGGGAAGGTACCAGGTCGTGGGGCGGAAATAAATCCTCCTAGCGTAGCTGGTACGTCCGCGTAATCTTCTTCACCTCGTCTAGCGTGCGGTCGGGCTTCTTGTAGGGAGCCGGGATCGGCATTTTTGAGAACGTCTGGAAGTACAGCACGTTGGCATCGCGCCACCACAGGGCCTCGCGGCGCTGTACGGCCAGGCGTCCGGCAATGTCGGCAAATAGCTCGGGGTCTACGGCTGATTGCACGGTCTTCCATGTTGACTGCATCTCTTCCACCTCCTCAACCCCTTCGTACAGGCGACTAACGAACTCATTCCAGAGCGTGCGGCCGGTGGACAGCTTCTTGTCCCAGGCTACGTGGTGAAACCACAGCAGGTAGGGCAGAGGGGTAGTGTCAGGGTTTTGAAACTGCTGCCGTACCTCGGGCGCGTACTGCGCCAGGGCGTTGCTGCCGCTCGCCGTGCGGTCGAAGCCAATGCCGTTGGCGTCGGCGCGGTGGTAGTAGATAGCGGTCCAGTCGGGGCGCTGACTTTTTTCCAGCCAGGGTTGCGGGCCAAAGTGCAGGCTTTCGCCCATCACGTGGTGCAGGCCCAGGGGCGTGGTAAAATTTACGTAAGTTTCCCGTGAATTGAGTAGCAGGTCGGTGATGGTTTTCACGGCGGCGGGTTGGCGCGTGAGGGTCATTTTGGCCCATTCCTGAGCAATGGCCTCCGACGACAGCGTATGGTCCCAGGCCAGACGACCGAAGGCGTACCAGTTGGCCTGTCCCACGGGGTGGCCCGTCCAGTTGCGGTCGGAGCCGGTATTGGCCACGCCGGCCATCACCGTTTTGTCGTAGCCGTGCAGGGTACCGTCAATCACCTTCGCTACGGTAGAGCCTTTGCCTTTCACGTAGGTATCAGCATCCAGGGTTTCCTTGAACAGCGGGGCCAGGTACACAAAGTTGGTCGAAAAGCCCAGGTACTCCTGCGTAATCTGAAACTCCATGGCCAGCGGCGTCTGCGGCATGGCCCCGAACAGCGGTGAGAAAGGCTCGCGCGGCTGGAAGTCAATGGGGCCGTTTTTAACCTGTACAATCACATTGTCTTTGAAGGTACCATCCAGCGGTTTGAATTCCTCGTAGGCGGCCTTAAAGCGGTCGCCGTTGGGGTCGGCTTTGTACACAAAAGACCGCCAGATGACTACCCCGCCAAAGGGAGCCACGGCTTCGGCCAGCATGTTGGCACCGTCGGCGTGGGTGCGGCCGTAGTCCTGCGGGCCGGGCTCGCCTTCGGAGTTGGCCTTGACCAGAAAGCCCCCGAAATCGGGGATAGCTGCGTAGATTTCTTTGGTTTTATCCATCCACCACTGCCGTACCTTCGGGTCCAGCGGATCGGCGGTAGTGAGGCCGCCCAGGATACGGGGTGCGGCCGAATTGATGGACATAAAGACTTTGATGCCATACGGTCGGAACACGTTGGCGAGCGCCTGCACTTTGGGCAGGTACTCGGGCGTCAGGAAGCGCGCGCTGGCATTCACATTATTGACCACCGTGGCGTTGATGCCGATAGAAGCGTTGGCCCGGGCGTAATCCGTGTAGCGGGGGTCGAGGTTCTCGGGGAGTTCGTACCACTTCCAGAGCGAAGCGCCGGCGTAGCCGCGCTCGATGGTACCGTTGGTATTGTCCCAGTGGTTGAGCATCCGGAGCTGTACTTTGGGGCTGGAAGTCAGGTTGGGGTTGGTGAGCGATTGGCCGGTCTGTACGTGGCGCAGCAGCGCGAAGCTACCGTAGAGCAGGCCCTTGTCCGTTTTGGCAGCCACCACGACATCCCTGCCATTTTTATAGATATGGTACCCTTCGTCATTAGTCAGCTTTTCCGCCGGATCAATCTTTAAAATAACGTTTCCTCCCTGGGCCGAAGCGGTTTTCTGCACAGCCACCGATTGCCCCAGTAGGCCCTGCAAACCCATTTGCAGCTCTTTGGTGGCGGAGGCAATGATAGGAGAGTCGGAAGCCGTGACGATGGTTTTCAACGCCGTGGCGTACTCTTTTCGCTGCGCTTCGTTCTGGATCAAATCGTATTTCAGCCACAGCCGGTAGCCGTCGTCGGCCACAGCCGGCAGGCTAAAAAACGTACCCAAAAACAGCAGCGTCAGGGCCAGTGACCGCCGGATGCCCATTTCCAGACCGCGTAGTTCGGCCAGAGCTTTGAGGCGGCCAATGGCCGAGTAGCCGGGGTAGGTTTTCTTGTGCAGGTCGTCGAGCATCTGAAACCCGTGGTCGGGGCGCATGGGTAGCTGGCTATCCGTGTAGCCGTTCTGCTGTCGTTTTTGTTCTTCTTTCAAAAGGGCTTTGGTTACTTCGTACATATCCACATCTCCGTTTAGGTGGGGGGCTTCGTGAAAATTGCGGGTACCGGTTTCTCGCTTGGTCGTTCGTAAATGAACAAAATGGATCCGGTCGCCGAAGCGTTCTATGATACTAACGAGATCGTTGTCGGCCCGAACGCCCAGCGAGCCGGTGCAGAACGTGATGCCATTGGCCCGGACGTCGCTGGCCTGCATCAGCTCTTCCAGATCGGCCTCGGTACTTACTACCCGTGGCAGGCCCAGCAGGGAGCGCGGCGGATCATCGGGATGGATGCACAGGTTGATCCCAACCTCCTGCGCCACCGGGGCTACCTGCTGCACAAAATAGTACAGGTTGTCGCGGAGCTGCCGGTCACCGATTTCGGCGTAGGCATCGAGCAGACTTTGGAATATAGACAGGTCAAAAGCTTCCTCCGAGCCGGGCAGGCCCAGGAGTACCGTGTTGGTGAGGGTGGCCAACTCTTCCTTTGTCATACTCTCAAACTTCCGTTGGGCCGATTCCCGGATTTCGGGCTCGTAGTCGTCGGCGGCGTTGGGACGTTTGAGGATGTACAGGTCAAAGAGGGCGAAATCTTCCCACACAAATCGCAGCGTTTTTTGTCCTTCGGGCATCGTATAGTCCAGGACCGTACGCGACCAGTCGAGCACGGGCATGAAGTTGTAGCAGACCGTTGTGATACCGCAGGCGGCCAGGTTGCGCAGCGATTCCTGGTAGTTTTCGATGTAGCGCTCACGAGAGGGGAGGCCTTTCTTAATGTCCTCGTGTACCGGCAAACTTTCCACCACCAGCCACCGGAGTGGCGTGTAGCGGTGGTTGTCGGCTTCGATAATGCGGATGCGCTCCTTTATGGCTTCCACTGACCATACGTCCCCGACGGGGATCTGATGCAGCGCACTGACGACGCCGGTACAACCGGCCTGGCGGAGGTCCATCAAAGAAACGGGGTCGTTGGGGCCAAACCAACGCATGGTATGTATCATTGTTAGGTGGTTAGGTTATTAGGTTTTTAGGTGGTTAGGTTATTAGCCGTTAGGTGGTTAGGTCTCAGGTAATTAGGGATTAGGTTATTAGTAGCCAGGAAAAATAAGATTAGAAGTAAAGCATTTTATTCGGAGATGCTGTATCTGACTTGAAGTTTCTAGATACCTCTCCACCTATCAGCTAATAACCTAATGGCTATCCACCTAACTACCTAGCGACCTAAAACCTACTAGACCGACTCGCCTTCCTGCATGCGTTCGGCGTTTTCGGCGATGCGGAGCTGTTCGATGAAATCACCGATGGCACCTTCCATGACCGAAGGTAGGTTGTATACCGTATAGCCGATGCGGTGGTCGGTGACGCGGCTTTGGGGGTAGTTGTAGGTACGGATTTTATCGGAGCGGTCGCCGCTGCCTACCATGGACTTGCGGTGCGAGCTGATGGCGTCATTCTGTTTTTTCAACTCAATCTCGTACAACCGTGAACGGAGTACGCTCAGAGCCTTGTCCTTGTTTTTGAGCTGCGAGCGCTCATCCTGGCAACTTACCACGAGCCCCGACGGAATGTGCGTAAGCCGCACGGCTGAGTAGGTGGTGTTTACCGATTGTCCGCCCGCGCCGGAGGAGTTAAAGGTATCCACGCGCACATCGTTCATGTTGATCTCCACGTCTACCTCTTCGGCCTCGGGCATCACGGCTACGGTGGCAGCGGAGGTATGTACCCTTCCCTGCGACTCAGTGGCGGGCACGCGCTGCACGCGGTGCACGCCCGACTCAAATTTGAGCTTGCCGTAGACGTCCTCGCCCTCTACCTTGCTGATAATTTCCTTGTAGCCGCCGTTGGTACCTTCGGTGAAGTCCATGATCGACAACCGCCAGCCCATCTGCTCGCAGAAGCGCTGGTACATCCGGAAGAGGTCGCCCGCAAAGATGGCGGCTTCGTCGCCCCCGGTTCCGCCCCGGATTTCCAGAATGATGTTGCGGCTGTCGTTAGGGTCTTTCGGAATCAGCATTTCTTTCAACGCCGTTTCCATACCCTCCTTCTGCGGTTGCAGCTCGTTGAGTTCTTCCTTGGCCATTTCGCGCAGCTCCTCGTCCTTCTCGGTACTGATGAGCTCCTTGGCACCGGCTATGTCTTTGAGGAGTTTCTGGTAGGCGTCATACTTCTCCACAATCCGTTCCAGATCCTTGTATTCCTTGCTGAGCTTGGAGTAGCGCTTGGCATCGGTAACTACCTCAGGCTGTATAATTTGCTGTCCTACTTCGTGAAACCGCTCCTTTAAAGCTTCTAATTTATCCTGCATTTTGTGTCATCTAACGTTTGGGAGGGCAAAGATACGTAATTTCGCGTCACGAAGGATTTGTAAACCAAGCCCTTTGGGTTAACGTTGTTGTTAATATGTTACTTACCCAATTGGTAATTTTTGAAAATTGCTCATGATAAAAAAAACATACATACCCATTTTTATTCTTTTAGCACTCCTGGGCTGCAACACCGAAAACCGGGTAGGCAATACCAAAGAACTGGCTCAGGAAATGAAAGCCATGCAGATCAAGCGCGTGACGGACGCGCAGCTGGTGGCTACGGTAGACGAGTGGGGCAAGCAAATGGCCTCGGTGGCCCAGAAAGCGCTGGAAAAAGAAATGGTCCAGAATCCGGCGCAGGCCGGTACCCTGTGCCAGAATCCGGCAAGCCTGCCCCTGATTGCCGCCCTTGACAAAGAGTACGGGGTGACGATTCAGCTGATGGGCCCGGAAGATGTCCAAAATCCGGCGCTTTCGGCCAAGGAGCGCGAGCTGCTGGATGCCTACCTCTACAATGCCGAAAACAACCTGCCCCAGTCAGACAATGTGCAGAAGCTGAACGATACCCTGCTGGTGTACAACGCGCCCGTACCCGCCGGTAGCCAGATCAGTGCCGAATGCTTTAAAAACCAAAAAGTATCCTTCGCGGTGTGGAGGATACTTTTTGATAAGAAAATGGTAATCCGTAAGCTGGACGCTAAGAAGCTGAAAAAATAGCTATTTGGCGGTCGGCTTACGGCTTACGGCGGTCGGCTTTTTGATTTGCTAATCAGGGAGGTTGCCTCTTGAAAGAGCTTTTTTTAGCCGTCATCTTTTTAGTACTGTAAGACACCGTCTGCCTTTAATCTTCCCAGGAAAGCCGATAGCCGACTGCCGATAGCCAATAGCTATAACGCTTCCTTCCAGCGGCCGTAGGCCTCCTGGTACTGCGCGGCTTTGGCGGTGTCGGGTTCGATGGTCTGTACGGCGGTAAGACCCACGAAGGCTTCTTTGCGGTTTTTGTAGTGTCCCAGGCCCATACCGGCACCCCGGGCGGCACCCTGCGCGCCATCGGTGTTGTATAGCTGTACGGTGGCGCCCGACACACTCGCGAACGTATCGCGGAAGATCGGGCTCAGGAACATGTTGGCCTCGCCGGCGCGGATGTTTTTGAGCGATACCCCAAGCGTCTCCATGACCTGCATGCCGTAGTACAATGCAAAGACAATGCCCTCCTGCGACGCCCGGATGAAGTGACTTAAACCATGCCGACTGAACTGCAGGCCTTTGAAGGTAGCGCCGGGGTCCAGATTGCAGAGCATTCGCTCGGCCCCGTTGCCAAAGGGCAGGCACTGCAGGCCATCCGAACCGATGGGTGCTTTGGCGGCTATTTTATTCATTTCGGGATACGACACACTACCCTGCAGGAGCGTATTGCGCAACCAGCTATTCAGAATACCCGTGCCGTTGACGCACAGCAGTACGCCGTAGCGGGGGGTACCCAGTT
>CATMVR010000164.1 GCA_950075905.1 uncultured Persicitalea sp.
AAAATGATGGGCATGGCCTCAGTGGTCATCTGGGTGATTGCGGTGCTTGGCCTGTTGGGGATGGTGACGTACAGTACCGAAAAGCGCTACAAGGAAATAGGTGTCCGGAAAGTGATGGGAGCGTCGGTAGTAGAGGTGGTCAGAACCCTTTCGTGGAGCTTTCTGAAATTACTGCTGATCGCAGGCCTGATTGCCCTGCCGATGGGCTATGTATCGGGTACCCTCTTTATGAATCTATTTACCTTCCACACCGGCCTCAGCTATGGATTGATGAGCCTGTCCATGGGCGTAGTGTTGCTGGTAGCGGTTGCTTCGATTGGGTACTATACCACGAAGGCGGCGCTGATGAATCCGGTGGAAATTTTGCGGAGTGAGTAGGGGGTGTAGAATTTTTTGATTTAAAATACAGGGTAATGCTTTGTTTATCAAGAATTTATATAGCATGTGTTACACAAGTTGCGGAAACTGTCCTATGAAGAGTGTAATTACTGAGGACTATTCTTTTGCAGAAAGCTATTGTTGTATGTGCTTAGCAAAGTCAACTTGTACACCAGCAATTTTAGCTATTCTTTCGATACTGAAACCGCTGTATGTCAGGAAATTAATCATAATTTTCCTGCTCATCCTGCTGCCCTTTGATGTAAAGATAGTGGTTCTCTGCATCAATGTATTTAGGCATGTTCTGAATCATATTATCGAATTTTGTATCCAATTCACGCAGTTCGATAAGATCAGCAACTGTCTCTGCTATATTTAAAACTGATATTCGCATTATTAGCGAACTCAGCTAATAATATTTCTAATACAAAACCTTATATTTTGAAACACCTCTTGGGCTCTCCAATCTCTCGATCACCCAAGCGGCCCGCAAGGTGTAGGCGTAAGTCACTTTGCTCTGGTTCGCATCGGTTTCTTCCATGAGAATTCTTATTCTTTCCGGTTTACCGGCGGCTTGTGCCTCTGAAAGGTTCTTGTACTTGGGATACAGGGCAGGATCCAGGTATCCTACTCCTGGTCGCCAGAATAGGAAGGGGTCCGAGGGGAATTGGACTAAAAATTTCTTCTGCCCCTCATTCCAGTCCCATGTTCCGTGCCAGGGGCCGAAAGGGATAAAAAAATCCCGGATATGCAGCTCATTAACGCCGTAAGAACGCTTGCCCCATAGGCTTTTTGAATAATCATAAGTGTTTATACCGTCGTCTGCCTGGGGAGATTCAAATACGATCCTACCCCCCGACCCATCCAGAAACTGGTAAGCGTTGGTATGGGCGAGGTAGATCTGCACCGGACTTAAATAGGTGGTATCTTCCGATATTTCTATAATCTGATCGCCGACCTGCCTGGTAATTTCTTCGATGCACCAGTATCGCTGGGGAACGTTTAACAAGGCAATAATCTTGTCCTTGTCAACGGGGTTGGGCGTTCCCACATCTTCATGATCCACACAGGAAATCAGAGCAAAAAGCAAAAGCCCCAAGGCAATCATCAAACGGGAGTTTTTCATGGCAAAGAAAGTTTGTGGCTAGTAATGCATACAGGGTTTTCTTATAAAAATAGCAAGCTCCAGTAAATCCCAATTTTGTAGTTTCCAGACCACAAAATCATGACTCCTTTACTTTGCCAAGGTAAAGCTACCTCCGCGGCGGCGACCCGGATTTTCCAATTGCTTCCTGAACACACCCGGCCTGAATAACCGAGGCAAGATCCATAATATGGACTTCGTTCTCACCGATTCAACTCTGGCAATTTGTTGTGGCAGGGACGGGAAACCTGGTGATGCATTTAAAGATGTATTCTCCACCAAGACACCAAATATCCTGCGAGTCGTTGCATGTACCTCAAAAAAACAAAACAAACAGACCTGATTTCGACCGAAGTCCGCACACACATTTTTACTTTTTGGCATTCCACTCAACATGGCATTAAACTAAACACCACTTCACTACAACTGCCTGGTCAACAAGCATTTTTCGTGCATCGGCCAACATTTTGAGGTTTGAATTTTTTACTCAACAATGTTATCAAATTTAAAAATACTGGTAAGGGGTGTTTTGTTAACTTATCGCATGGTAATAGGATGTTCTGAACTCATGCATAGCCTCAAAGAAAATTAACCAGGATCGGTGCCTAAGAGCAGAGTTTTTCCCCGTCCACCAGCGGCCACTCACCGTCCGATAGCGGACATTTTTTAGAAAAAAAATAATTATAGAGCCTTGATAGTAAGGTACTTAATTGTTTGGCACAAGTTTTTCCCAAGTAGGGAAAGCAGCTCAGGTTACCAACCCCAGGTAAGACTTTCTGCTCATTTCTATCCACCCTATTTGACCATTAACCTCTTAACCCTTTACCCGTAAAACAGTCCTTGAACATTTAACTGACATTAGAAAAAGCCATGCTCTCCAACTACCTCAAAATTGCCTTTCGAAGTCTATGGAAAAACAAGGGCTATACCGCCCTGAATGTAGCCGGACTGGCGCTGGGCATGGCGTGCAGCTTTCTGGCGGCGCTGTGGGCCTATGACGAATTGACCTACGATCAGTTTCATGAAAATTACGGGGCAATCTACCAGGTCAACCGCAACTCCGAGCGGGACGGGCAGGTTTTCGTAAGTCAGAATACGCCCTATCCGTTGGCAAATGCTCTGAAAGAAACCTATCCGGATGTTGCCTACGCCTGCCGGGTAGACCGCGACGATAACCGCTTGCTGACGGCCGGCGAGAAGAAGGTATACCGGGAGGTGATCTATGCTGACCCGGACTTCCTGACCATGTTTTCATTTCCGCTCGCGGAAGGTACAGCCGCCTCGGCCTTGTTGGACCCGCGTTCTGTGGTATTGAGTAAGCAAACGGCGGAAGCGCTGTTTGGACAGGAGAATGCGGTAGGGAGAATCATCCGGTTTAATAATGAAGTGGATGTGAAAGTAACGGGCGTGCTGGCTGACATATCGGCCAACTCTACGTTTCAGTTTGACTGCCTGCTTCCGTATAACCTGAAAGCTGTCATGGACCCCTGGTACCTGACGCTGGAAGATGTGTGGGGAAATAACGTAGTCAGAACGTTTATTCAGCTCAAACCCAACGTAACCGCCGCTCAGACGACTGCCAAAATTGGAAACTTTCTGACTTCCCACGACGAGACCGTCAAACAAACCCTGATGCTGCACGCTATGCCCGACTGGCATCTGCGCAATAACTTTGAGAATGGTCAACTAGCCGGTGGGCTGATCGAATACGTGCGGATATTTATGTGGGTAGCCGGGTTTGTATTGCTCATTGCCTGCATCAATTTCATGAATCTGGCCACGGCCCGATCCGAAAAGCGGGCGAAAGAAGTAGGTATCCGCAAAGCTATCGGTTCGTCCCGAAACCGCCTGGTGCTGCATTTTCTGGGCGAATCCAACTTACTGGCGCTTATAGCTTTCGGACTGGCGGTTCTGCTGATAAGCCTGCTGCTTCCGTGGTTCAATGTGCTTACGGACAAGGCTATACGACTGCCATTTACCGATCCAGCCTATTGGTCCATTGGCCTGGGCGTAGCGCTGGTAACGGGCATGGCGGCGGGGCTTTACCCGGCCTTCTACCTGTCGTCCTTTCAGCCGGTTCGGGTACTGAAAGGGGCGGTGAATTTGGGTAAAAATGCCAGTATTCCCCGCAAGCTGCTGGTCGGGTTGCAGTTTACGATCTCTATCCTGCTTATCATCAGTGTAGTCGTGATAAGTCAGCAGCTGGACTATACCAAAAATCGCACGGTAGGCTATGACCGCAACAACCTCATCATGGCCGACTTTACCGATGCCTTAAAACAAAATGAGGAGGTACTGCGCAACGAACTCCTGAACGCCGGCTACGTGCGGGCGGTGTCGGCCACGCAGGCTCCCATGACCGAGATCAGGAACATGAATGGCGTTGGCTACGGGGGCGATAAGGGCATTGGCCTGGTTACGGTTTGTTCTGACTACGACTACCTCAAAACCTTCGGCATCCGGCTGGTAGCCGGGCGAGGCTTTTCGCGGGAGTTTGCCACTGATAGCTCCGCCGCTCTACTGAATGCCTCCGCCGTCAAGGAAATGAATCTTACCGATCCGATCGGGGAGGAAATCGAGTACTGGGGGAAAACCTATCATGTGGTGGGCGTGATCGAAGATGTACTTATGGACTCGCCCTACGAGAATGTGCGTCCTACCGGCGTGTTCTTCAAAGAAGACAGCCGTAACATCCTCAACCTGCGCTTTCGGGACGGAGTAAAAATGAGCGAGGCCCTGGCCAGTACCCAAAAAATCTTTGAGGACATCGCCCCGGCCTATCCCTTTGCCTACCAGTTTGTGGATGAGGAGTACGACAAAAAATTTGCCAGCGAAGAGCGGATCGGAAACCTGATCAAGGCCTTTGCCCTGCTGACTATTTTTATCTCCTGCCTGGGGCTGTTTGGACTGGCGGCCTACACCGCCGAGCGCCGGACGAAGGAAATCGGCGTCCGGAAGGTGCTGGGTGCAGACCTGTCCGCCATCGTGATCATGCTATCCAAAGAATACGTCTACCTCATTGGTGTAGCCTGTGTGCTGGCTTCGCCCATTGCCTGGTATTTACTGCACGGCTGGCTGCAAAACTACACCTACCGCATCGGGATTCCCTGGTGGGTGTTTCTGCTTTCCGGAGCTATTGCGCTGGTAGTGGCTTTGATGACGGTGAGTTTCCAGTCGCTAAAAGCGGCGCTGATGAATCCGGTGAAGTCGCTGCGGAGCGAGTGATTTTTTAGGTAAAGGGTGCAAATTGGTTAAGGGTTAAGGGCGGCCGCCGCGTGGTCAAAAGGTGAATTATTCATCTCATTGATCTTCACCCATTGCCCTTTTACCGCTTCACCATTCACCCTTAACCTTTTGATCATTTAACCAAATATAAGCCATGCTCAGAAACTACCTCAAAATAGCCTCTCGAAACCTTTGGCGGAACAAAGGCTTTTCGGTCATAACGGTGGCTGGGCTGGCCATAGGGCTGGCGGCCTGTCTGCTGATTGTACAGTATGTATGGTTTGAAAAAAGTTACGACCGACAGAGCCCTTACGCCGAGCAGATCTGGCGCATCTATACAGAAAACTACACCAATGGGGCCGTGGAAGCCCGCGATGCCAATTCGCACAGCGCCATTGGCCCTGCCCTGAAAGCCGAGTTGCCGGAGGTAATGGAGTACGCCCGCGTCTACAATGCCCGCGACCTTGCGGCGTTTAGCGGAAATACTCCCCTGCTGCAACAGCGGGCCTACGCGGTGGATGATGGATTTTTGAGCATGTTTCCGTACCGCACCATTTACGGACAAACCGACAAGGCACTGAGCCACCCCCGGACCGTGGTACTTACCGAAAGCGCCGCCCGCCGTTACTTTGGCAATAAAAACCCCGTCGGTCAGCTCCTCCGCCTGACGGGCGGCTGGTTTACCGGCCTGCATACGGTTACGGCCGTGATTGAGGATGTCCCCTCCAACGTACACTTCAAGTTTGAAATGCTGCTTTCGTACCAGACCCTCTACGCCGAAGGGCACGAGGACAACTGGGAGAACTACTGGGACTACAACTACTTTCAGCTCCGGCCTGACGCTGACCCCGGGAAAGTACGGGCCAAACTGGCGGAGTTAAACCAGAAGTACCTCAGCAAAAGCACCCTTCGGCTCCGTATGCAGCCCCTGACGGACATCCACCTGCACTCCGACCTCACCTACGAGCACGAGCCCAACGGTAGTGACCGCATCGTTTATTTTCTGGGCCTGATCGCCATAGTGATTTTATTCATTGCCTGGATCAATTACAGCAACCTGACAACCGCCCGTTCGCTAAGCCGGGCCAAAGAAGTGGGGCTACGCAAAACTATTGGGGCGGAGCGCCGGCAACTGATCGGTCAGTTTCTGACCGAGGCTTTTCTGATCAATGTGTTGGCCGTAATCCTGGCTATTGTACTTATGCAAAGTGCGAGCTCTGTTTTTGATCAACTTACCGGCCGGCCGCTGTCGGGTAGCGGCTTCACGGATAGCTGGGTATTTGGGCTATTCATTGCCGGGCTATTTTTAGTAAGTATCATCGGTTCGGGTACCTATCCGGCCCTGGTCTTATCGGGCTATAAGCCACTTTCCATGCTGCGGGGTAGTTTTGCCCGGTCGGGGCAGGGGGCCTCGTTGCGCCGGGCACTCGTTGTGGTACAGCTGGTATGTACGGTGGTGATGCTGGTGGCCACAATAACCATTTACCGGCAGCTAACCTATATGCAGCACCATGATCTGGGCCTGTCGGTAGACCAGATGCTGGTTCTGAAAGCTCCCCTGCACGACTACCGCGAAGATTCGGTGTACCGGACGCGGTTCGATGTATTTCAGACCGAAGCCGGGCAGCTCCCGGGCGTACTCAGTATGGCTACTTCATCGGTGGTACCCGGCGACGGAATCAACGGCATAAGCGGTACCAGTAATGGGGTATACTGGAAGAAAAATATTACGGACCAGAAGCAAACTTTCTATTTTGTATCCGTGGACGCCCACTTTCTGGATACCTATGGTGTGAAAACCCTGGCGGGCGAGCCTTTTCCGGAAAGTAGTCCGCAGTGGCGGAGTCGGTACATCATCAACCGGGCTGCCTTAAAAGCCCTTGGCTTTCCATCCCCCGAGGCAGCCGTGGGCGAATCCCTCGTATTCGGGAGTACCGAAACCAGCGAGGGAGATGAAAAGAAGATTGTGGGAGTCGTAGAAGATTTCCACATCGAATCGCTCAGGCAACCCACCCGCCCCACGTTATACCTCTGCCCGCCTTCCAATGGGATGGACTACATCAGTCTGAAACTTGACAGCCGTCAGATGCCGGCGAGCCTCGATCGGATCAGCGGCCTTTGGAAGCAGCTCTACCCGGAGAGTCCGTTTGAGTACTTCTTTCTGGATCAGAAATTTGACGAGCAGTACAAGGCTGAGCGTCGTTTTAGCTACCTGTTCAGCCTGTTTACCGGCCTGGCCGTTTTTGTAGCCTGTCTGGGGTTGTTTGGCCTGGCCGCATTTACGGCGGAGCAGCGTACCAAAGAGATCGGTATCCGAAAGGTACTGGGGGCATCCATAGCCAGTATCGTAGCCCTGCTTTCCTCCGATTTTCTAAAACTGGTCGGCCTGGCCATTGTCATAGCTGCTCCAATTGCCTGGTACGGCATGAACCAATGGCTTACGGA
Source organism: uncultured Persicitalea sp. (assembly GCA_950075905.1). Taxonomy (GTDB): domain Bacteria; phylum Bacteroidota; class Bacteroidia; order Cytophagales; family Spirosomataceae; genus CATMVR01. The sequence continues at coordinate 7,193 of CATMVR010000164.1, forward strand.
ATTTGCCTACCGGATCGGGCTGGACTGGTGGGTGTTTGCCGCGGCGGGATTGCTGGTGATGGGTGTTGCTTTGCTGACGGTATCTTTCCAGTCGGTAAAAGCGGCGTTGATGAATCCGGTGAAGTCGCTGCGGTCGGAGTGAATTTGACGAATGTGTAGAACTATTTCCTATGTAGGCTCTGGATTTTATGGCGTTTTTGCTCCGCGCAAAATTTCCCCACATAGGTCTTTCGGTGTAATCCGTCAAGGAAAAAGAAGGAATAGGTTCGATGTTAACCTGTGAGGATTATGGTTTTAACATAGGCAAGGTTGGATTGTCTCGACAATTTGGGGAACGTACTCCCCTTTGTGCTCCTGCCCCTGAGGGTACCCCCTAGGCTTTTTGTTGCTATTTCTTAGATAAGATTAGATGAGCTTTACGTGCCTTGCTTCGGGATAGAAATGTACCGTTGCTATCAAATTAGCTACATTTATGACACATAATTAATATTGTTATAGTTTTTCTTGGTAAAATGTTATTTTTATTTAAACAATTATTGGAATTTGAGGTTGTAACTCAAACGTAAATACTATTGCTTTTACAGTTCCTTCCGGCAGGAAAGAACAGTTAGATTTCTGATTATTGTGTCATTGGCACTTTTTTTTAAGATAATCTAATCCAAATTGATCAGCCGAGCGTATGTAAGGCAACAGTACCTGCGTACTGCTATAAATAATTTTCTTTTTCCAGCAGCCTTGTTATAGCAAAGCTGTATTTCATCTTCCCCTCTTTAACGGATTGCTTCTCTTTGCTACCCTTGCGCGTAGCGGGAAGGGTAGTCTATTACCTCAAATCCTTACTCAGGCTTAATCTGGCGTTAGCCTGACGTTGTTCGTTGCATTATTTATTTTGTATCCCTAAAACCAAGTATCTATGAAAATTTTATTTTACGTTGATTCTACTTAGCATGTTTAGAAAGGCACTATTATAAGTCTTTACACACGCCTTTCAAATTCAAAGACTTCATTACAGTGTTCAGTACGTCACGGAAATACTCCGGAGCAATTGCTCACCGCTTTTCATCTTTATCCTTTTTATCTATATCCAATATTTCTACAACATGCGAATGATTCCTATACCCTTTGGGGCGCTCAGAGCAGGCTTTCTGAGTTGTGCCCTACTTCTGTTCACATTAGCAGGCTTTGCCTCCAGTCACCGCGAAGCACCGCTCATCTCTCAGGACCCATTGGCCGATAACACCGATGTGTACGCTTTCAAGAGTCCTGATGATCCTAACATGATCACCATCGTAGCCAACTACATTCCGTTTGAGTCACCGGAGGGAGGCCCCAACTGGTACTTTTTTGGTGAAAATGTTCGCTATGAGATACATATCAAAAACAAGACGACTACTACTGGTGACGACATCACTTACCGCTTCACTTTCTCCTTGATAAATGAAGACCCGACTACTTTCTTCGACATCCGGTTGGGCAAGGAGAACACTAAGAATACCTACAAGTGCGAACGCAGCATGGATGGCGG
>CATMVR010000165.1 GCA_950075905.1 uncultured Persicitalea sp.
GGTCATGGGAGAAGTTTTCTATTTTGATGTGCTCTCCTTCTTCAATGACCCCGACGGCTCCATAGCCTCCGTGTCGTATGCCGCCACCCTGCCCCCCGGCATTACGGCCAACGGTTCGCAGCTGGCGGGCAACCCCGCGGCGGTTGGCGAATACACCGTCAAAGTCATAGCGGTGGATGATAAGGGAGCGAAGACCGAAGTTACGTTCAGGCTGATTGTGCAGAATCCCGAGTTACGCATAGTAATGTACCAGGCCAACAGTAACCCGAAAAAGAAGGTACGTGAAGTAGTCAACGGCGATATCATTCCCATGAGTACGCTACCTTCCGCGCTGAACCTCTTTGTGGAGAGCAATGCCAACATTACCCTGGTCCTGTTCGACCTGACGGGGCCCATTGTCCGAAAGGACGCCGACGAAGCCAGGCCCTTTGGACTTTTCGGCGATGAGGGAAGTTTCAAGCCGGTCATCGGCACGTACAGGCTGCGGGTAGTTGCCTATCGCAATGCCACCGAAGTCGTAAGCCGGAGCATCAAGTTTGACATTATCCGGGCTGGCAATAGTCCAGTACGCCAGGGGGTAGAAGAGTACCTGCCCCTCTCCGTAGCCGAGCTTTGGAAACCCTATCCCAACCCCTTTACCGACCGGGTACGGGTTCAGCTTGCATCGGAGGGGTACACGGGTATCCAATCTCTGGAAGTCTTCTCGGCTGATGGCAAAGCGCTGCCCCTGACCCCCGCTATGTGGAAAGTAGACGAGTACCTGCTTGAAATCAACTTTTCAGGCATAGCCCTTAGCCCCGGAATATACCTGTTGAGAATTGCGGAGAAAAACGGCAGGCAGCGAACGTTTCGAATTTCAAAAAGTACGTCTGGTTTTCCCTGAGTAAAGGTCGAACCGGATAGTAAACCCCATTCGCTATATGCACACTAGGAAATGAGATCGGGGCGATGGAAACGAAGAAGCCCCGGCATGGGGCTTTTTTGTATATTACCCAGCCGTAAACCCTCTTCGGCCAGAGCTTGTTTCAGGGCAGCCTCGAAGTAGTAGGCTACCGACCCCGTAAAATGGACCGGGAAACTCCGGGCGTCGGGATGTTTGCAGACATACATTTTCAAAAAAGCTCGAAAGGCATTTTTCAGCATTTCCTGCACAAACGGATCGTCCTGGTGCTGGCTCAGAAACGGGGTGAAGGTAGCAAAGAAACGGTTGGGAAAGGGCTGCTTATAAGCCCGGTCCAGTACGGTCAGGCGTGCTATCTCCGGGTAGGCACTCCGGAAAGCCTCGTGCAGCGCCGCGGGCAACTCGCGGTGCAGGTAGTGAACCACCAGCTGTTTGCCCAGGTACCCGCCGCTGCCTTCATCGCCGAGCCAAAAGCCCAGCGAGCCGATGTTATTCACAATCTTCTCACCGTCGTAGAGGCAGTTGTTCGACCCGGTGCCCAGGATGCAGGCTATACCGGGCTCGTGCCCGCACAGCGCCCGGGCGGCAGCAAGCAGGTCGCTGTTTATCTCCATGCTCTCTGCGGTGGGAAATACCTCCGTCAATGCCTCGCGCACGGGCCGGCTACTGGCTTCATCGGCGCAGCCCGCTCCGTAAAAAAATATCTGCCGGATCGTTCCCGCAATTCGGGGCGCCACCTCTCGCCGCAGGGTGTCAGCAATGACCGCCGGGGTCTGGTAAAAAGGGTTGATACCCGCCGACTGAAAAGAGCCGGTATCCGCCCCGGCCACCAGCCAGTCGGTTTTGGTGGAGCCACTGTCTGCCAGTAGTATCATATCAATTTTCCGATAATAGTAAAACGCTCAAATACCCGGTCGGTGTGGGGGGCATCGGGAAGCTCGTCTGTCAGGTCCTGTCCCGCCCAGTGCTCGTAGTGCTTTCCGTTACGCCACAGGCGCGAGGCAGATACGTCATAAATAAGGCCCCGGTACGCGCACCATATTTCTTCACGATCCTGGCCATTGCGTAGGGCAAGCTGAGCGCGGGAATATTCTTTCATAGCAACCAGCCGGATACCGGATAATAGATTTTTAGTAGTAAGTGCTTTGTAACGGGGCCGTAAATGTATAAATTGTAGTTCGTTTTGTGAATACCTGTCCCAGTTGATATGGTAAAACGCAAAAAATTCGTTCTTTTGAAGAAAAAAAACGTTCACCGGGATATGAAAAGAATTCAACCTATTATTTGGGGACTGTTTGTGGCCATCGGGCTATTCTCAATTGGCTGCAAAAAAGATCCACCACCTCTTTCTGAACGCATTGCCAAAACCTGGTCAGCTTCTACCATTCGTGAGGGAAGCGCCGTGGTGTTCACGAAAGGAGGCGCCAGCAACGCGAAGCCCGGCTACGCCAACTGGAAACTGGTATTGACCAGCTCCGGCTCTGTGACCTATACCGAATTTGATGGCAACGTCTTTACAGGTCAGTGGGAGCTGAGCGGGGATAAAAAACTGATTTTGAAAAACCTTAACCCGCAGCCTACCGGCACCGGGGGTACCATCGAGTTTGATATCACCTCGTTTGAAGATACCATGATGACCCTTACCCGCACTACGTCGAGCGTCAAAACGGGCGGAACCGTCAACCAGTATACTCTTTCCAATCCGTAGGGGTTGATTTCATCTCTAATTCAAAGAAGCCGGTTCGATCCTGAACCGGCTTCTTCTTGTTTTTGTTACTTTTTACTATGTCAGAAACACGTACCGAAATTGCCTCTCTGGGAGAGTTTGGCCTGATCCAGCGATTGAGCCAGGGCTTTGAAGCCACCCTGCCCGATACCGTCAAAGGTATCGGCGACGACACCGCCGTTATAGATCTGGGCCACGAATATGGCCTCCTCACCACCGACCTGCTGCTGGAAGGGGTCCATTTTGACCTTACATTTTCGCCGCTCCGCCATCTGGGCTACAAGGCTATTGCCGTCAACGTCTCAGACATCGCCGCCATGAACGGCACTCCGGGGCAGGTGACGGTAAGCCTTGCCATCAGCAACCGTTTCTCGGTGGAAGCCCTTGAAGATCTGTACGCCGGCATCAAGGCCGCCTGCGCCGATTTTAGGGTAGATCTGGTGGGAGGGGATACCTCTTCTTCGCGCTCCGGCTTGCTGATTTCGGTGAGTGTATTTGGTAAGGTAGCTAAGGAAAAGATAGCCTACCGCGCTACTGCCCGCCCCAATGACCTGCTGTGTGTGACCGGCGATCTGGGAGGAGCCTACCTGGGCTTGCAGGTGCTGGAACGGGAAAAGCAGGTGTACCTGGCCAATCCGGGCATGCAGCCGCAGCTGAAAGGCAATGAGTACATCATTCAACGGCAGCTAAAACCCGAAGCCCGCATGGACGTGGTCTACGAGCTCGACGAAGCAGGGGTGATACCCACCTCCATGATCGACGTATCAGACGGTATGGCCTCAGACCTGCTCCACATCTGTTCGCAGTCAGGGGTAGGAGCCATGGTCTTTGAAGAAAACCTGCCCATCGACGAGCAGGTGTATCTGGCCGCCACCGAGCTGAATCTGAGCCCACTGACCGCTGCCATGAATGGCGGAGAGGACTACGAACTGCTGTTCACGATCCGGCAGGCCGACTATGATAAAATCAAGAATAACCCCAAGGTGAGCGTCATTGGCTATATCACCGATCAGCCCGATGTGGTGCAACTTACTTCAAAAGGAGGAAACAAAGTGCCCATCACCGCCCAGGGCTGGAACCACTTCTCTTAAAAAAAAGGCGGAGTCTGGATGATTCAGACTCCGCCTTTTTTTGTATTTTCTGGCACCTAGATATACTTGGCGTTCAGCTCCTTGGCCTCCGATACTAGCTCCTTTACTTTCTGCTCGTCGTCTTTGCCGCATATCAGCAGGACGCCATCGTACTCGGCAACGATAAAATTTTCGAGACCATTCACCACCACCAGCTTGTCTTTCGGGGTCTTGATAATGCAGCCACGGGTATCGTGCAGCAGCAGGGTCCCCTCAGCCACATTCTCGTTTTCGTCTTTATCAGACACCTCATAAAGTGACTTCCAGGTACCCAGGTCCGACCAGCCAAAGCTGCTCAGTACTACGTGTACATTGTCCGCTTTTTCCATGATACCGTTGTCAATGGAGATGCTTCCGCAGTGCGAGTAGGCTTTATTGATGTAGGTAGCCTCATCGGGCGTGAAGTAGTGCTCCTCTCCCTCCTCAAACAGCTCGGCCATGTCGGGCAAGTACTTCTTAACGGCCGCCTTCAGGGCCTGCACGTTCCAGACAAAAATGCCGGCGTTTCAGACAAAGTCACCGCTTTCCAGAAACTGCACTGCCAAATCATGATGAGGCTTTTCGGTAAAAGTCTTTACCTTTTTGACGGTTCGCTTATCAGGTAGATATTGTATATAACCGTAGCCGGTATCGGGCCGCGTGGGCTGAATGCCCAGCGTCACCAGAATATCCTCCATCCGGGTAGCACCCAGCGCCACCCGGATAGTATCCCGGAATACCTCTTCTTTCAGAATAATGTGGTCAGCTGGTGCTACCACGATATTTGCGTTGGGATTGCGGGTGCCAATCTTATAGCAGGCATAGGCAATACAGGGGGCGGTATTTCGCCGGTGGGGTTCCAGCAGGATCTGATCTGCGCCCAGCTGGGGCAGTTGTTTTTGCACCAGCTCCTGATACTCGCTACTCGTAACGATATAGATGTTCTCCACCGGGCATATTCCATCAAACCGCGACACGGTCTGCTGGAGCAGTGACTGCCCCGTACCGAGCACGTCATGAAATTGCTTGGGGTAGCTGGTACGGCTAAAAGGCCAGAAACGCGTTCCGACTCCACCAGCCATGATAATTACATAGGTATCTTGCATAGGTATACGCTGTGTATGGATTAGTTTTAGATAACAAAGCTATTAATTTTCCAGAACTAACCTTTTCTCAAAAATTCATCGGTACATATCGTTGCATTTTCTCCAAAAAAATCATCTCAGTCCGAAAGTCGCTTTCGGGCATTTCTCTCATGGATATTCACCCGCAGGGCAGGATGCATACGTAGTGGATAAAACGGGAGGGCACCCACTGGGAATCCGTATTTTTATAAATTGTAACCTAGCAATGCACGGCTGTCAGATTATTAAGTAGCCGATATACAGTTTTAAATCCCCTCCGGTAGGTACATCCTCTTTCAATTTAGGATTTTTTGAATATAAGTGAAATGAAGAATTGTAATTTTTAAATAATTTGATGAAAAAATTGAATTATAGTGTTACTTATCTATAATATTACATCTAAATAACCAAACTAAAAACCATTTCTATCTGTATGTGTAAACGATTTACCAGAATGGCATCGCACGCCTTCGCGATGCTGCTAATTGTACTTGGTACCTCTGTTGCCTTTGGGCAAGACGGGACCACCAAAGTAGGTGGGCGAATACTGGATGCTGGTACAAAAGACGGCCTGATTGGCGTGAGTGTTCAGGTAAAGGGGAAGGTCATTGGAACCATTACCGACAGCGACGGAAAGTTTGAACTGACCACAACCACAGCTCCACCCTTTGTACTTGTTATAAGTTCGGTGGGGTACGAATCGCAGGAGATTGACATCAACGGCAATCGTACAAACCTGGAAATAGTTCTGAACGAGCAGGCCATTATGGGTCAGGAAGTCATTGTATCGGCCTCGCGTGTAGAGGAGAGCGTCATGAAATCGCCGGTGGCAGTGGAGCGCATGGACATCCGGGCGATCCGGGAAACGCCTTCGGCGAGCTTTTACGACGCCTTGTCCAACCTGAAAGGCATTGACCTTACTACGCAGGGACTCCTTTTCAAATCGGTGAACATGCGGGGCTTCGGCGCAACGGGAAACCCCCGTACTGTGCAGCTGATCGACGGAATGGACAACTCCGCCCCCGGCCTGAACTTCCCGATTGACAATATTGTGGGTATTCCTGAACTGGATCTGGAAAGTGTGGACGTACTACCCGGTGCCGCTTCGGCCCTGTACGGTCCCAACGCCATCAATGGTCTGATCCTGATGAACAGCAAGAGTCCCTTCCTGTACCAGGGGCTGAGCGCGGTGGTGAAAACCGGCGTGATGAGCGCCACGAACCGCGACGTAGTTACGACGCCCTTCTACGATGGCTCAATCCGTTACGCCAAAGCTTTCAACAACAAGTTTGCCTTCAAAGTAAACCTCTCCTACATTCAGGCGCAGGACTGGCAGGCCACTAACTACACCAACCTCAACGTGGGCGGGGTGCAAAACGGTACCCGCGGTGCGGGTGTTGACACCGACTACGACGGCATGAACGTCTACGGCGACGAAGTACAAGCTAACCTGAGGACAGTTGGTCAGGGCCTTATTACTAAGGGACTGTTGCCAGCTTCGGCTCTCAGCTTGTTCCCAAGTGATAACGTAAGCAGGACCGGGTATATGGAGCGCGACCTCGTAGATTACAACACCAAGTCTTTCAAAGCCAATGTAGCGCTACACTACCGCATCAATGATAAAGTAGAAGCCGTGGGGCAGGTCAACTATGGCTATGGTACTACGGTGTATACGGGTACGGGCCGCTACTCACTCCGCAACTTTAACCTGACGCAGGCCAAGCTGGAACTGCGTGGCGACAATTTTACCGTGCGCGCTTACACCACGCAGGAGCGCTCGGGTGACTCCTATCTGGCAGGCCTCACAGCGATTTCCATGCTCAATGAGTTCAAGAATCACGAAACCTGGTTCGGACAATACGGGGGTGCTTTTGCCCAAGCCCGCCTGAGAGGCTTGCCCGAGGATCAGGCTCACCTGGCCGCCCGGCAGGCGGCCGACCAAGGTATGCCAATGCCCGGTACCGAAACCTTCAACACCTTACTCGACAAGTGGCGCGAAACACCCATTTCTCAGAAGGGCAGTAGCTTTCTGGATAAAACCAACCTCTACCACGCTGAGGGACTTTACAACTTCAAGAATCAGATCAAGGTGGTAGACCTGCTCGTGGGAGCCAACGTACGTCAATACCAGCTGCGCTCGGAGGGTACCCTCTTTGCCGACATGAAAGATGGCCGCAACGGAACCATCGGCATCACCGAATTTGGCGGTTTTGCCCAGGTAGGTAAAACACTCTTCAACGATCACCTGAAACTGACGGGCTCGCTGCGCTACGATAAGAACGAGAATTTCGACGGACAGTTTACGCCCCGTGTGTCAGCCGTAACCACCTTCGGCGACCACAACATTCGCCTATCGTACCAGTCAGGCTTCCGGATTCCGACTACCCAAAACCAGTACATTGACCTTACTACCCCCAATGCGGTGCTGATCGGCGGTTTGTCGGAGTTTAACCAGCGTTACAACTTAGAAAAAGGCATCCTGCGTCAGAACCTTGATCCAGCGGTAGTAGCCCGTTACGCCGCCATGCCAGCCGTGATTCAGCAGGCAACGCAATATGCCACTGCAGCCATTACGCAGCAGGTAACCGCCGGCGTAACAGCCCAGGTTGACGCGGCAGTAAAGGCGGGTCAGATCCCCAACAATCCGCAGGTCATTGCGGGAGCTATTCAGGCTGGCGTAGCAGCCACATTGCCTGGCGCCCTTCAGGCCAGCCTTCCAGGTACCATTGCTCAGGTACTCCCGGCATTTGCCGCCGCGGCTATCCCCAAGTACCAGGCGCCCGAGCTAAAACCAGAGCGTATTGCCTCCTATGAAATTGGCTATAAGGGATTGATCGGCAAGAAACTTTTTGTGGATGCCTACTACTATTTCAGCCAGTACACCAACTTCATTGGCAGCACGGTGATTATTGTACCTACACTACCAGCAGGTCCCGGTCTGCCCATCGAGTCGGGTGTAGCAAGCGCCAATACACGTATCCCTTACGCCCGGCCGGCCAATACCAACGAAGCCATCAATGTGCAGGGCTTTGCCATCGGGGCCGACTACTCGCTCTCGAAGGGATTCTTTGTAGGGGCCAATTTTGCCAACAACGAGCTGAACCGCTTCGTGCCTACGCCCGAGCAGCAGTACGCCGGCTTCAATACCCCCAAAAACCGCTACAACCTGAAATTTGGTAAGCGTCTGGGTAGCGGCGATAAGATTGGCTTCAACGTGGCCTTCCGTCACCAGGATGCCTTCGTGTGGGAGTCAGGCTTTGTGCAGCCCACCAACACAGCCGTGCCGCTGTTTAGCAACACCACCGTACAGGCCATCAACAACCTCGATGCTCAGGTTAGCTACAAGCTGCCTTCCATCAAGTCTATCCTGAAAGTAGGAGGTACCAACCTATTTGGTAAGCCCTACGTGCAGGCTTACGGAAGCGCCGCCATCGGCTCTATGTACTACGTTTCGCTCACTTTTGACGAGCTGCTGAATTAAGCCGCTGTACTCAGAGGTACTCAATACGACGAGAGGGCATCCGAAATCGGATGCCCTCTCGTCGTATATGTATATTGCTTTCAGAAAGCATAAATAATGCCTGTACCGTTACAGTTTTACTTCGCCGTGGTCGCCTTCGTCGTACTGCTCACCGGTTACCAGGGCCTTGGCTATATGGTAGGCCTGCACCATACTGGACGAGCTGCTGTCCCAGTATTCAGCTTCTTTTACCTTCACTTTCAATACGGTCAGGTTGGGGTCGTCGAGGCCTTTGGGAAACCAGGCTTTGGCTACCGGACTCCATAGATCCTTCTTGACCGCCGGGTCGTTTACCAGCGAAGCTTCCCCAATCATGGAGACGTACGA
>CATMVR010000166.1 GCA_950075905.1 uncultured Persicitalea sp.
GCTATCATAAGGCATAAGACACATCTACCCTCTCCCTATTTTAAGTAAACATTTATTTGTCTTTCTTTCTCCCTTTTCATTAGCACAGAATCCGTCAGTCACGAATCCTCGAAAATAGCTGCTCCAAACAACGCGCCTTTCACGTTGACCTTTGCTCAGGATGCCAAACAAAACCGGCCCGCCTCTCACGAAGCGGGCCGGTTTGCTGTATGGATGATAGCGGATTATTTTACGATTACACCATCGGCTACGAAGGCAAGCTCCTGCTTAGGGCTATTGATTTTGGCGATTTCTTCCTTGCTTTTACCGGCATCTTCCGCGTAATGACGCAGCTCGGATACGGATACAAAGTCCAGGTAGCTTTATCAAAATTTCCTCTTTATCTCCGCTGCTTCGGGTATTTTCTCTCTATTACAGGTTGATTTGCCGTTTGATAAATTTGTGGCTCCCAGTGCGTTAATTTAGCATTATTCTTTTAACGGCTGTTAGTATTTTTCGGCTATTAATCTAGATTTACAAAAATTTGAATCTTTCACCATTTAACTATTTTTCAGCATGAAACGAAGACCGATTCCGTGGGTGCTTGCTATTCTTGTAAGTGCTACTCTCCTGGGCCAGGCCTGCAAAGACCCCGACAGCCCCAAACCCGATGAGAAGTTCTACTGCAAGGTGAATGGAAAGCACTGGCGACCGGACAGCGATGGTGATTTTAAGGCGCATACTTTGTTGGCTGACTTCAAAAATAATTTTAAACATCTGGCAATCAACGCAAGGAATGCCGAGTTGGGTGAATCAATCATCATTATTATGTCAGAAACCGACTCTATCATAAAGGGTAAACACAAATTGTCCGTAATAGAAAGCGATATTTCTCTGCCGCCTTCTGCCTACTTTATGCAGAATAGGAAGCCAAATTTCACCACAAGCTCTACTAACACAGGCACTTTCCGTATTTTAAGCATCGAACGAGATCCACGCATATTAACCTCGGTTAAGCTGAAGGCCGAGTTCGAGTTCACCGCCGCTAGTCCGTCAGGCGAGATCGTCAGGATTACCGACGGAAGATTCTACAATTGGGTCAGAATTAGTCAATAAACCATTATACAGCTATCCACATGAAAAAGATATATCTACCCCTCCCCCTCCCTAGTTTAAGTAACCTATTATTGCTAGACATTCCCAATATATAATTGGGCAAGGTCGACCCCTGGTATTGCATTAGCTAGCGTTTTAACCGGGGCACGTAGTCGCGACGAAGGCTAACGTCAGGCCCCCGACCGGACGGTGAGCAGATGTACCTACAATGGCAAGAAGCAGCAGCCTTTCACCGAATTGGGTGATTTTGGCGCATTGCAGTATGACTCGGCTCTGGGTAGGGGATGGGGGAGACAGATTCGCTAATAAATACGCCCATCATTTCCCTCAACTACGGATACGACAGGGGTTATACGTTGATTACGCATTCTTCCGCTCAGTACGGCAGTGAGACGGTTCCAGCGACAATTCGAGACACTATGTACTGAATGAGTTATTAGGGATGGATTATGAGGTTATAGCTTTACAGTGGGTAGGCTGTCTCTACACACCTTTTTATTGTACAGGTTTGCTATTCTACAATACAAAATAAGCGTGACATTTTAATTTTTATTTTTTCCGTTTTTTTTTATTTAACTATTTTTCAGCATGAAACGAAGACCGATTCCGTGGGTAGTTGCTACTCTGTTGAGTGTTACTTTCCTGTGCCAGGCCTGCAAAGACCCCGACACCCCCAAGCCCGATGAAGAGTTCTACTGCAAGGTGAATGGGAAGCACTGGAGGCCTGATAGCGATGGTGATTTTAAGGCGCATACTCTGATTAGTGACTTAACTTATGAAGGGAAGTATTTACGCATACATGCCACTGACGCAAAGAACAGACAATCTATAATTATCTCGTTTGCAGACTCTTCGGGTATTGATACCACTCAACTGAGTAAGACTTATGAAATTAGTTTGAAATACTTCTTCCCAAACAATCCTCCGGCTGGTTATTTCTACAAGCCCGTGAGCCAAAATTCTGTCAGGGATATCGAATACACTACCAACGCTACCCATAAGGGTACTTTCCGAATTTTGAGCGTGGAGCATGATCGCCGAGTACTAAACTCGTTCAAAATGAAAGCCGAATTTGAGTTCTCAGCCGTAAGCCCTTCGGGTGAGGTTGTCAGGATTACCGACGGAAGATTTTACGATTGGGTCAGAATTAGTCAATAAACCATTATACAGCTATCATAAGGCATAAGACACATCTACCCTCTCCCTATTTTAAGTAAACATTTATTTGTCTTTCTTTCTCCCTTTTTATTAGCACAGAATCCGTCAGTCACGAATTCCTCGAAAATAGCTGCTCCAAACAACGCGCCTCCCACGTTGACCTTTGCTCAGGAAGCCAAACAAAACCGGCCCGCCTCTCACGAAGCGGGCCGGTTTGCTGTATGGATGACAGCGGATTATTTTACGATTACCCCATCGGCTACGAAGGCAAGCTCCTGCTTAGGGCTAGTGATTTGCGCAATTTCCTCTTTGCTTTTGCCGGCATCTTCCGCGTAGTGACGCAGCTCGGATACGGGCGTAGTTTTCTTTTGGGCCTGCCCTTCAAAAACTACCGTTTTGCCGGCAATATCTTTGGGTACAAAAAAGCCATAATCCTTAAAAGTCACCCGCATCGACTCACCGTTGTCGAGCTTTACCTTCATCCAGCAGCCCTTGGCCTGGCATACCGACTCTACGGTACCCGTTACCTTGGCTTTCAGAGCCTCTTTCTCTCCCATTTTCTGGGGAAGTTCGGCGGCGGCGATGGCCGCTTTATCGTTGATTTTCTTACCAAAGTTGCCTTCACTCTGGGCCAGGGCGGCGGTGCTTAGCAGCAGACCGAGCGCCAGAACAAGTAAATTTTTCATAGGAAGAAGTAGTTTGTGTTTGCTGTAAATATAGGGTGTTCCTGGTTGATTTTCAAACGTTGCTTACCACCGAAAAGGTTCAGCCTGGGGGGCTACTCCATCACCTGTACCCAGCCCTTGCAGCGGTTTCCCTGCGGGGTTACGATTTCGTAGAAGTACGTGCCATTAGTAACGCCCTTGCCCCAGTTGTTCTGGTAGCTGTCGCTCCGGAATACCTCCTTGCCCCAGCGGTTGAATACCTGCAGGGCCGAGTTGCCCACCGGTACCCTGAACGTTTCGTTCTTGCCATCGTTGTTGGGGGTAATGACGTTGGGTAGCACCAGTGGCGGCTCGGCCACCAGCGTACGGGATACCGACAGCGCGCAGCCAGCCTTGTTGTAGGCCGTGAGGGTCACCCGGTACTCTCCCGGCGGGTCGTACACCCGGTCGCGTACGTCGCTGGTGGTAAGGGTACTGCCATTGCCTGTGTTCCACTCGTAGCGCTCGGCGTTTTTGGTCAGGTTTCTGAACTCGTACCGCACGGGTTCGTTGCAGGCCTCACCCGCCCGCACTACGTCAAAGAGCGGCTCGTGGGCGCGGTCTACCTGCACCACTACCTGCTTTTCGGGGCGGCAGCCATCGGCGTACTGCGCCTGCACGGTGTAGGTGGTCGTGACACTGGGGGCCACCGTCACGGTAGGGCCGGTGGTGCTGCTGAGGGTAGAGTCGCCCTTCCAGACAAAGGCCGTAGCTGCACCCGTAGCCCGCAGGTTTACTTTTTCGCCCGCGCACACCAGTTGCGGTGGGGTCACGGCAAAGTCGGGCTTGTTGTCATCCACGGTAATGGTAACGGTCTTTTTGGGCGTACAGCCGTCGCCATACTGGGCCTCCACGGTGTAGGTGGTAGTGACAGTGGGCTTTGCCGTCACGCGGGTACCCACGGTATCGCTCAGGGCGCCGCCGGTCCAGCGGTAGCGCAGGGCACTGCCCGAGGTAGTAAGTACGGCCGTTTGGCCGGGACAAATGGTTGCATCGGTTCCGGCCAGAAAATCCGGCTTACTGTCATCAATAGTTACCTTGACGGTGCGGGTAACGACGCAGCCGGAGGCATCTTTTACTTCTACCGTAAAATCGGTTGTTTCATTCACCGTAGCCGTCGGGGTAGGGCTTTTGGTATTATCCAGTCCCAGGGCGGGCGACCACGTATAGTCAGTGCCTCCATTTGCGAGGAGTTTTACCGGCACCCCATGGCAGACCGTAGTATCGCCGTCGGTGATCACATCAAGGCTCGTTACCTTAATCACCCGCGTGGCGATGTCTTCCCGTTTGCAGGTAAGGCGGTTGAAAGCCCGCAGAGTTACGGTATATTCCCCAGCCTTATTAAACGTATACTCCGATTGATCCTTTTCGCGGGAAAATCCGCTGCCGTTCACCTCCCAGATGTAGTCAATGCCCCCTACGCTGGTATTGACAAAATTCAGTTTGAGGGGAGCGCAGCCCTGCACCACATCCTTTTTGTTGCCTTCGTAGACGTCAAAGGCGGCTTGCAGACGGTCTATATCGATCTTAAAAGCGGCATTGTTGCAGTTGTCGCTGTTGTTGGTGCGCGACCAGGCCGAGGGTGTAGTAGGGAAGCGCGTACCCCCGCAGGCACAGGTGGCGTGGTAAATCACGCCGTTTTTGTCAAAGCGGCTCGTGCCGCCATCCACGTGGTCGCCGCGGTCTTCCTGGGGATCAAATGGGCTGACGCTGCCGAAGTAGGTGGCGTAGAGCATGGATTTGGCCCCGGCTTCCAGAATAGCCAGGTAAAAGTTGTTGCCGTTGGTGGTAGATTGCAGGGCGTCGGGGGTAACCACCATGCCGTTGGTGCTACTCTGATTGTTGTAGGCGGTACGGATATTGACCGCTCCGCCCCAACCGGAAATGTAAATATTGCCGCATTCGTTCACCAGAAAAGCCGTGGGCGATATGTCCGGTGTACCTTTTTTGGAACCGATGACCGTTGAAAAGATTGTGCGGGACAGGGTGGGGTCGAGGGCGTGCACAAACTGCCCGCTGTTGGCGTTGCTGTATACCCCGGTCGAGATGGGGTACGTTCCTCTGGTGAGGCCCAGCACGTGTACGTTGCCCGCGGGGTCGAGGTCGAGGAGGTAGCCCCCGTCGGCGGCGTCGGTTCCCATATAACTTGCCTGCACAAGCTGTTGGTTTTTGAAATGCGCCACGTAGGCGTCTTCCACCCCGTTGAGTGCGGGCTGGTAGGCGCCTGGTTTGGTGGGCAGGTCGGTACTTTTGGTGATGCCGGTAATATACACATCGCCGGTGGCGGTGGGTTTTACAGAAAAGGCCGCCTCAAACTCATTTCCCCCAAAGTAGGTACTCCATTGCAAGGTAGCGAGGTCGGGCGATAGCTGCGAAACAGTGGCGTCCTGCCGTCCTTTCAGGGTACTTTGGGAGGCATTTTTTACCGGAAAATTGGTTGAATTGGTCGAGGAGGCTACCAGTACGTTTTCGTCTTTGTCCAGCACGATCTCGCCCCGGAAGGTATCACCGTAGTTTTTGATAATCACATTAGAAATGGTGCTCAGGGCATCATTGCCGCTGCCCCCCAGGTAGGTAGAAGCTAGTAGTTGGCGTCCGTCGGCGCTGAGCCGGGCGATGTACATATCGCTGCCGTTGGGAAGCGCCAGACCGTCGATGGGCGTAATGCCGGCCCCGCCGCCAAACACTCTCTGGAAAGCCGTGGCGGTGGTGGCAAAATTGGTGGAAGAGGTAGTGCCATAGACAAAGAGGTCGCCCCTGGCGTTGGTCACCAGGCTATTGGGAATATCGGTGCTGCTTCCGCCCAGAAAAGTAGCGTACAGAAGCTGCCGGCCGTCGGGGCTGAACTTCATGAGGCCGGAGTCGACCTGCCCGCCAAACTGCACCTGAAAGGCCCCGATGGGGGCGGGGAAATTGACCCCGAAGGCCGTCCCTCCCGAGTAGAGGTTGCCCTGCGCATCGTAGGTCGCGGTATGGCCCCAGTTGTCGGAGAGGGCACCCGAGTAGGTAGAAAAGATTAGTTCCGGGTCAATAATCAGATCGTGGGCGTGGTCGTAGTCGTTAGGGAGTGAAAACCGCAGCTGGTTTTCATGCAGTACGTAGCGGGCATTGATTTCCCGGGTACGGTTGTCTATTTCCTGAAAGGTATACGGCTTGGCTTCACGAAACGGCCCCACGCTGGTTTCTACCACGAGTTGGCCGTTCTCGTCGACAGAAAGGCCATTTGCCCCCTCGTAGCTAAGCCGAATGAGGGAGGCGT
Organism: uncultured Persicitalea sp.; assembly: GCA_950075905.1. Taxonomy (GTDB): domain Bacteria; phylum Bacteroidota; class Bacteroidia; order Cytophagales; family Spirosomataceae; genus CATMVR01. The sequence continues at coordinate 6,217 of CATMVR010000166.1, forward strand.
CCGCGCCGGGATGCACGATAAACTCATACTTAATGGTGAACTTATACGCGTAGATACGAAAATCTACGCCGGGGTAGAGGTCTTTGTAAACTACTTCTCCAAAGCCTGCCGCCCCGGTGGCCCAGCGGGCGGGGTCCTGGCCAATAAAATAGTTGTAGGCGCTACCGTCTGGTTTGGTTTCAGAAATTTTTGCGGCAGGACTGCTCCCGGCAAAGTGCACTTCTACTCCGTGGGCCCGGATGGCCGTCGGCATGCTTCGGGCGCGGCTATCGTCGGCGAGGGGCTGTCGGGCGTGGTTGGCCGATACTTCGCGGGTGTCGTAGAGGGTGTAGACCAAAGACTGTTTTTTGAGAAAAAGAAAGCCCCCGGGTAGCTCCGCCCGGAAAAGGATTTCTTTATCCCACTGACCTTTGTTTTGCACAAAACGCAAGCCATCGGCTGTCGCTATCCCACCCAACCAGAGCCACACCAAAACGAGCAGACTGAGACCTCGTAAAAAATGATTCATACAGTCAAAGTAAAGTTTTTATCAAATGATTGAAAATCAGGGTAAATGAATTGTTTGAAAAGAACCCGGGACATCCGGCGGACAGAAGGTTTCGGGAGTAGGCAAGCTACACAGCACCTCTTTTTATTTGAACGCCGAAACCGAAATGATATTTTCACAAAATTCATATTCCTGCGGTTGGTTGGAGCCCAGCACCAGCAGCTGCGAATCGCTCAGCCCGGTTACCTGATCCAGGTACCAGCGGGTACCTTTGGCGTCGAGGTTGGAGGTAGGTTCGTCGAGGAAAACCACCGCCGCTTCCGAAAGAAACGCCAGCCCCAGCTTGACCCGTTGCTTCATGCCCGACGAAAAATGCCGTACTACCTTATTGCGGGCGTGCGACAGCTGGGTGAAGTCTTCAAAATCAGCCGCTGTAAAGCCTTTTTTTAATGGTTTGAACTTCTGGTGAAACGTCACCAGCTCACGCAGCGTAAACTCTTCGATCAGTTCGAGGTAGGGCGCCGCCAGCACTACGTGCCGAAACCAGTCGTCCACTTCCAGGTTTTTACCGTTCAGTGTATATTGTATAGTTCCTTCCGAGGGGGGCACGCTTCCCATCAGCAGCTGAATCAGGGTAGACTTGCCGCTGCCGTTGGGGCCCACCAGGGTATAGCTTTGCCCCGGATTCAGTTCCAGATTTACCTTACGGAATATCCATTCGGATATAAATTTCTTCCCTACCTCTTTTACCTGTATCTGCACCTGTTTGGATGATTCAAAGTGAGTTGCGATGGTTGGAATCGCCACAAAACGAAAATAGATTTTTTAAAATCGCCCGAATTTACACAGATTCCTTATTTTGGTTGCCAAGAAGCTGTTTGAGTTAAATTTTTAGAATCAAAATGAGCATATTTTTATCAAGACAAGGCGCAGAAACCGGAGTTTGGCAGCGCCAACCGGGTGGCCGGAGCCATGAGGATTTCTGTAACGCAGTATTGATGAAAATATGCCATTTTGGACGAAATAAGATTAACTCAAACAGCTTCTATAACCTAAAACGAACCCTACGAATGAGTACGCAAAAACGAAACGGAATGCTGCTTCTGGCCGCCCTACTGCTCCATACCGGGCTGTGGGCGCAGACCGCCCACGAGCGCATAAAGAAGGAACTCGAACAGAAAGAAACAATGTACGGCCAGCAGGCCAAAACCATCTGGAACTACGCCGAAGTAGGCTACCAGGAAGAAAAAAGCTCCGCACTGCTGCAGGACATGCTTAGCAAGGAGGGCTTCAAAGTGCAAAAAGGGGTGGCCGGTATACCCACCGCCTTTGTGGCAAGCTACGGCGAAGGACAGCCGGTGATTGGTATTCTGGGCGAGTTTGACGCCCTGCCGGGTTTATCGCAGGATTCCATTCCGGGGCGCAAGGTACTGCGGGAGGGTGCCGCCGGGCACGCCTGCGGCCACCACCTGTTTGGGGTAGGGTCGGCGGCGGCAGCCATTGCCGTCAAAAACTGGATGGTAGCCTCCAAACAGAAGGGCACGATCCGGGTATACGGCACCCCGGCCGAGGAAGGTGGTTCGGGTAAGGTGTACATGGTGCGGGCCGGGCTGTTCAACGACGTGGACGCCGTGCTGCACTGGCACCCCGCCGACGCAAACAGCGCGAGCGCGGGCTCGTCGCTGGCCAATATGTCGGCCAAGTTTCGGTTTAAGGGTGTGGCGGCCCACGCGGCGGCGGCCCCCGACCGGGGCCGGTCGGCGCTCGATGGCGTGGAGGCCATGAACCACATGGTGAACATGATGCGCGAGCACGTACCGTCAGATGCCCGAATCCACTATGTTATCACGCAGGGCGGGAAAGCTCCCAACGTAGTACCAGACTTTGCCGAGGTGTACTACTACGTGCGCCACCCGCGCCGCGACGTGGTGCAGGATATGTGGTCGAGGATCGTGAAAGCCTCCGAAGGGGCGGCCATGGGTACGGGCACTACCGTGG
>CATMVR010000167.1 GCA_950075905.1 uncultured Persicitalea sp.
TTTGCCAACATCGTGTCCTCCTCGGGGCCTTCCAAGCTGGAACGTAAGGACAAGGTACCTACTGTCACGGTGCAGTCGCAGGTGGTGGGTCGCCCGGTGGGTACGGTAGGTCAGGAAATTCAGGCACAGATTGACGAAATGTCGCTCCCCCGTGGGGTATACATCTCGGCTGCCGGCGATGTCAAAAACCAGGCCGAGGCATTCGGCAGCCTGCTTACCGCCCTGCTGGCGTCCATTGTGCTGGTGTATCTGATCATGGTAGCCCTTTACGACAACTACATCTACCCACTGGTGGTGATGCTGTCGGTACCCGTTGCTATGACGGGGGCTTTCCTGGCCCTGGCGCTGACCATGACTAACCTGAGTATCTTCGGGATGCTGGGACTGATTATGCTGGTGGGTCTGGTGATCAAGAACGCCATCCTGATCGTGGACTTTGTGAATCAGCTGAAAGCAGAAGGCAGAAGCTCCTACGACGCTCTGATCGAGGGTACAATGGCCCGGTTTCGGCCCATCCTGATGACCACCATCGCCATGGTAATCGCCATGATCCCCATCGCCATTGCCTCCGGGGCGGGTTCCGAATGGAAAAACGGTCTGGCCTGGGTACTGATCGGTGGACTGACTAGCTCCATGCTGCTCACGCTGGTGATTGTGCCAGTAGGGTACCTGGCCGTGGATACCATCAAAGAGAGAAGGGCCGCCCGCCGGGAACAGAAATCCGAAAAGATAATACTGGAAGAGGCGGTCGCCTAAGCAGCAGTAAACAATTTTCTTAACCTGAACACAAAGCAGAGGGGCTTCGGCTCCTTTGCTTTTTTTGTTTCACAGCCTTTTCCTAGCTTTAAAATGCACATTTGCCACTAATTGGCACGCTTTATTTAGGAGAATAGAACTCATAACCTGCCAAAATAACATAAATAGTGACTAAAAGTATATTCTCAAAAATAAGACTGTACCCCCTGAAACTTGTTTTCGCTCTGGGCTTTATTTCATCAGGTCTCTGGTCCTGCGCCAGCTACTCCACCAAATACTCCAAACAAAACCGCAACTGGCAGGCCGCCTCCCCAGCCCCCTCCCTAAAAGTAGCGCATACCATGTACCTTGTGGGTGATGCGGGCTACGACTCTCCGAACAATCGCGCTCACGTGCTGCAATACCTGGATAAAAAACTGGACAGCGCTGACAGAAACAGCTCCATTATTTTCCTGGGAGATAATATCTATCAACTCGGCATGCCCCCAAAGGAAGATTCCGTGATGCGTGAAACGGCCGAATTCCGCATCAATTCTCAACTGCAAACCCTGGAACAATTCAAAGGAAGGCCCATATTTCTGCCAGGCAACCACGACTGGTGGGGCTGGGGCGTTGATGGGGTACGGAGGCAGGAACTCTACGTGCAGGAAAAAATAAGCGGCTACCGCAAAATCCAAAAGTCGAACCCTGATCGGTATTTTTTGCCTCAGGCGGGCTGCCCCGGCCCGGAAGTGGTGCCGGTAACGGATAAAATCGTGGTATTGGTCGTGGACTCCCAATGGTGGCTGGCCAATTGGGTAAAGAATGAACAGGAAAAGGATACCTGCGCCGTAAGAACCCGTGAGCAGTTTGAAACCTACTTTAAGAAGGTGGCTCAAAAGTACCGGGACAAACAGCTGGTCGTTGCCCTGCACCACCCTCTCTATACCCACGGTCCACACGGAGGCAATTTCACCTTAAAAGAACATATTTTCCCATTGACAGAGTTTAACCCCAAACTGTACATTCCTCTGCCGGGCTTAGGTAGTCTCATTGCCCTGTACCGGGGGTTGATAGGTACCCGCCAGGATGTAAACAATGCCCGCTACCGCAAACTACGAAAAGCCCTGTTGGCCGGGCTAAGTCAAAACCCGGGCACTATTTTTGTAAGTGGGCACGAGCATACGTTGCAGTTAATCCAGAGGAATGCCAGCTGGTTTGTTGTAAGCGGCAGTGCTTCAAAACAAAGCCCGGTGGGTATGGGAAAAGGTTCACAGTTTGCATCCAGTTCGATGGGGTACGGTACGTTGACTTTCTATGAAAACGGGCAAATCTGGGTACAATTCTCAGATGTTGGGCCCGATGGAGACCGGGCAACCCGTATTTTTCAGAAGAAAGTAAAGGAATAACCTCTGACAGATTAGGTAGAATTTCTACCAATTAAATGAGCCATTACAAAGTCATTTGCTATATTTAGGAATTAAACCAGATAAACTATGAAAAAAGACGCATATAGCCCCCTGCTTCGCTATCAGAAAATGAATGTCGGTACTACCGAGCGGATCATCTCGGCCTTCGGAGGTAGTTTTTTGCTCATAGATGCTCTGGTGAAGCGCAACATCAACCCTCTGGAAGCCCTGGTAGGAAGCTACATGCTCTTTCGGGGGGCAGCGGGGTACTGTCCTTTACATAGCGCCCTGGAAAGTAACGCGGCCCATGAGCATAGCGACAATATTAACATCAAGGTAGACCTGGCCGTCAAGCGCCCTACGCAGGAGTTATATGAATTCTGGCGAAAGCTCGAAAACCTCCCCCTCTTCATGAGTCACATCCAATCAGTTGAGCAGCTAGACCACCATACCTCCGTTTGGAAAGCCACCGGACCCGGCGGAGTTGGCACCCTCAAATGGAAAGCCGAAATTGTAAAGGACGAACCAGGCCGTCTGTTGGGATGGCGGTCATTGCCAGGTGCCCCGATCGTGAACGCCGGTAAGGTAGAGTTTCAGGATCTGGGCAACAACTATACCCGGCTGCATGTAGTGATCAGCTACAAGGCCCCCTTGGGCGTACCCGGCAAGGAACTTTCCCGGTTGTTCAATCCGATGTTCCGGGATATGGTGATGAAAGATATTCTCAATTTCAAGGATTACATGGAAGTGAGGCAGATATCGCTCAATTGAACGATCAGACAATGAGCAAGCCATTTTCCTTCAATTCGCGCCAGATATAGGAGCGGATAAAAGCATCAAAGTTTCCAAAAGCTTTTGATTCGTAATCCGTTTTGATCTGTTGCAAAGAAAGCGGATTATGGCTACCCGCAACAATACCGGGGAATACTTCATCCAGCCAATAAGCCAGCCTGGGTTCGGTGGTAAGCGTCCACTGCTCCTTTTTGGTGTAAAATTCCAGTTCAGCTACCGTCACTACCTGTTTTCCCTGCTTTTCTTCAAAAAGGGTTAAGGAAGGCATTCCTCCCAACCACACCAACAGGGCATTGGGCCGGGGCTCTGGCTCGGGTTCGTTACGGATACTTTCTTCGATATAGCTAGACAGGACAGAAGTTGCCGGTACCTTAAAATCAAACCATTTTTTTAGGGGTAGCTCAAAACCAACTCCGTGCATGTAGTTGAATAGCGATTTGCGCAAGCCTTCGGCAAAAAGATCGTGGTTGGCCCCGCTGGGGTCGTCGTGATATAAATCGTTATCGGCAAAGCCCCCAAAATCGGGCCCGATGCGTTGCACATCAAAACCGGCCGGATGCAACCCCACGGGGCTATGGGCCGTCATGGCAAACCGGTGCCAGAAACCCGACTGTACTACCCCCGCTTCAAAGAGTTGCCGCACCATTTCGAGCGAATCGATGGTTTCCTGGGCCGTTTGGGTAGGGAAGCCGTACATCAGGTAGGCGTGCACCATAATGCCCGCCTGCGTGAAGGCATCGGCTACCCGGGCTACCTGGGCCACAGTCACGCCTTTCTTCATCCGTTCGAGGAGCCGGTCGGATGCCACTTCCAGTCCGCCGGTTACGGCAATACAGCCGGAGGCTTTCAGTAGCTGACACAGATCGGGCGTAAAGCTTTTTTCAAACCGGATATTGGTCCACCATACTACGGTGAGTTTGCGGCGAATGATTTCCAGCGCCAGATCCCGCATCAGGGCGGGAGGAGCGGCTTCGTCCACAAAGTGGAAGCCGTTCTGTTGGGTTTGGGTTATAATTTCTTCGATGCGGTCGCAAAGAAGGGCTGCCGTCAGGGGTTCGTAACGTTTGATATAGTCGAGTGAGATGTCACAGAAAGAGCACTTTCCCCAGTAGCAGCCGTGGGCCAGCGTCAGCTTGTTCCAGCGGCCATCGCTCCACAGCCGGTGCATAGGGTTTACTACTTCAATGACAGACAGGTAATCCAATAAAGGCAATTCGGCATAATCGGGCGTGCCGGTATCGCGCTGGGCTACATCGCGTTCTTTGGCGCCATTGTGGTAGGTCACCTGACCCTCGCTACGGGAAAAAACCCGCTTCAACTGATTTCGCTCCCGCTTCCCATCCAGGTACTCCAACAGGTTGAGGAGCGGGGCCTCTCCGTCGTCCAGGCTCACAAAATCGATGTAATCAAATACCCTTGGCTCCCGCAGCGTACGCAGCTCGGTATTCGCGTAGCCACCTCCCATCACTACGGATATGTCCGGGTAGTTTTTTTTCAGGTACTGGCCACATTTCAGGGCTCCGTACAGATTACCGGGAAAAGGTGCCGTCAGACACACCACGGTAGGTTGCCATTGCCGGATTTTTTCATCCAGCAGCCCCAGTAACATCGAGGTAATGAGCGTATCAGGCGCAAGCAGTGATTCTTCAATTTCGTCAAAATGGGTAGCGGTGCGCCCCAACCGCTCGGCGTAGCGGCTAAATCCAAAATGCGGGTCCACCGCTTCCTGAATCAAGTCACCCAGATCTTCCAGATACAGGGTGGCCAAATGCCGGGCTTTGTCCTGAATACCCATCGTGCCAAAGGCCCAGTCCAGTTCTTCCAGCTGCGCAAAGCGGGAAGCCTCGGGTAGGTAGGTGCCATCACAGATACTGTGGGCAAGGGTAGGGTTTTTATTTTGCAAAAACCGGATCACCGGGTCGATGGTTGAGATGTACTCCTCACGTAGGGCATAAATCCGGTAACTATTATCCGATAATTCCACCTCCGAAGCTTCCAGATCGGCAAACATCCGTCCTAGCCCCGCCGAAGAGAAAAGTTTAAGAATGGTTTCAATCCCCAAATCGGCCTGATGGGCTTCCACCCCTACCGTGTTCAAAAAGCCTTTGAGATAAGCCGTAGCCGGATAGGGCGTGTTGAGTTGGGTAAAAGGAGGAGTAATCAGTAAGAGTTTTTGCTGCGACGCGGGATTCATTGACATACCTTTTGTTTTGCAAAGGTAACACAGGATTTGACCAAAGCGTTTTCCAAAAGTACCCGAAACCAAAAACGCCCGCCCCGGAATACCGGAACGGGCATTTGACTATACGCTATATTGAATTACAGAGGATTCTGCACAATAGCCTTGTTGGCGTTGATTTCGCGAATAGGAATCAGGAACTCCCACTGTACGTCACCGGCAGGAATGTCAAACACAACGGCTACGGCGGAGTTATGGTTGGCCCCGTTACGGTTCAGCGGCTGGTTGAGACGCTTGAGATCCGTGAAGCGGAATCCTTCACCCCATAGCTCGATGCGACGGTTGAAGATGATTTCCTCGATCAGATCGGCTCCGGTCTTGGCAGACTGTACGTAAGCGGCATCGCGCTTGCTTACCAGGTCAAAAAGTACCTTGGAGGCCTCAGTGTCCTTACCCTGACGGGCCAGAGCCTCGGCTTCGATCAGGAACATTTCAGCCGCACGCATGTAGGGAATATCACCCATGGTACTGGTAGAAGGGTTGGCAGGCAGACGAAACTTCTGCACGTGGTAGGGTACCCGTACGCCACCGGGAGGGGTGAGCGTGTTGGCAGCCGTAGGGGCTTTCACCCACATTTTAGCACGCACATCGGTAGGAGAAATCCGGTCGTATAACAAGCTATTGATCGCCTTGGGTGTCTGACGGTTCACCGAAGAGTTAAAGTTGCTTGAAATATACGAGTGGAACGCTCCGAAGAACTCCGACTGATCTTCCAGGTGGTCAAAGCCCCACATCCACTCAGGGTTGCCTACTTCAACAAATCCATCAAGATACTGGGCCTCCGACATTAGCGGGAAGCCAGCGCGAGCCGCATTGGCATACGTGGCAGCTGCCACCCAGTTTTGCTGAACCAGAGCCACACGAGCCAAAAGGCCATTGGCTACATTGCGGTTGATGTGTGACTTGGCTACTCTTGCAGTTGGCAACAAAGTAACGGCCTGGGTCAAATCACTGTTGATTTGCGTATATACCTCCTCTACGGTAGCCCGGGGAAGACCTTCGGTAGTAGGCTCCAATACCAGGGGAACACCCAGCTGCGTATTGGGCTTCGTTGCGTTGTTGTAGCGCTTGCCGTACAACTGCACCAAGTTAAAATACGAGAACCCTCTCAATGCAAGAGCCTCCCCTTTCAACTGATCTTTCTCGGCCTGCGTGCCCGCCGCGTTGTCGATATTGGCGATCACCAGGTTGGCGTTACCAATCATGCGGTAGTACATCTCGTAAGGAAGGCGTCCCAGGTTGCCCGTGTCTGAGCGGTGGCTCTGCCAGCGACCTTCGGCAAAGTGCCAGCCGTTGGAGGAGTTACCAAACACCAGGTCCTCACCCAGTACATCCAGCATAATCATCATGGCAGGATGGCCGAAGTGCCCTTGTGATCCCAGGTAACGAACCACCATAGCCCGGTAAATACCGTTTACTGCGGCAGTGGCGTTTTTTGTGGTTGCAAAGGCAGCTCCCGCATCTACACTAGCGGTAGGAGCCGTATCCAGGTAGTCCTCGTTGCATGATACAGCGAACATGCTCATGAAGGCTACCGATAAAATTATGATTCTCTTTTTCATAGTTATTCTAACTGATTCAATTAAAGGGTAAATGAAATACCTGTAACTACGCTTTTTGCTGCGCTGAATACGTTACCCGTGGTACCCGCAAAGTTCTGCTGAACGTTCATACCTCTTCTGTTTGATCTGATGAAGAAGTTTTCACCGCTTACATAAATCTGTGCGTTTTGCAGGAACAATTTATTGGCAAAGATTTTAGGTAGTGCGTATGACAGCGTCACAGAACGGATGTTCAGATAGCTGGCATCGATCAACCAACGGTCAGAAGCGGCATCAAAATCAGCGGTACGTCCGATATCCATACGTGGAACGTTGGTGATATCACCGGGCTGCTGCCAGCGGTTCAGAATGTCAACGTGCTTCGCGCTACCGTATCCGCCTGAACCCATCAGAGCGGCATAGGCACCATCGTACACTTTACCACCTACCTGATAAACTACCAGAGCGCTCAAAGAAAGGCCTTTCCAACGAAGCGTATTCGTAAATCCACCACTGAAATTAGGAATAGCAGTTCCATTGTAGTGGTAACGGGCATTATTTATACTCGTTGTAAGGGTGTCACCTTTTTCAGTAATGATAGAGTTGGAGGCTACGAAGTTAGCCGCCCGATAAAGCGCTGCACCGGTGGCAGGATCTACTCCTTTGTATTCGCGCAACCAGAAATCGTAGATCGAGCTACCCTCTTTTAACTTCTTGGTGCCGTCGATAATCTCAGGGTTTTCTTCGGGCATCTTGGTAATACGGTTTTTCAATTTAGTACCGTTTACATCGATACGCCAGGTGAAGTCTCCTTTGCGGATAGGCTCAAAGCTTAACTGCACTTCAATACCTTTGTTGTACATGGTACCGATGTTACGGGTTTCGGTGGTGATACCAGCCGAGAGAGGCAGGGGTACATCAAAAATCAGGTTTGAAGAACGGCGGTCAAAATACTCGACAGTACCGGTAATACGGTTCTTCAGAATACCAAACTCCAGACCGATGTCGTACGAGTTGCTAGATTCCCATTCGAGGGCCCGGTTACCCAGGCTTGACTGCAAGATACCTGCTTCAGACGCATTGTTCCAGCCCAACGCGTACAGCGGCTGCCATGCGTAGTAGCTGATAGCGGCACCTTCCTGAGTATTACCACTACCATCGTTACCAGTCTGTCCGTATGAGCTTCTCAGCTTCAGGGTGTTGATCATTGGTATAGCCTGAATAAACTCTTCCTGATCCAGACGCCATGCACCACTTACGGAGTAGAAGTTACCCCAGCGAACATCTCTGAAGAATTTGCTGGAACCATCACGACGGGCTGAAAACGAAACAAAATACTTCTCATTAAAGTCGTAATTGACACGAGAGAAGAAACCTTCTACCCGACGAATGTTGTAGCGAGAGTTCAGGTTGGTAGTGGTGGTAAAGTTTACCAGCTCGTAGTTCCCATCCAGAATCTGCTGTGAGCGCGAACCGGTCAGGTTATTGTCTGTCACCTGGAAGTTTTCGTGGCCGGCAAGTACGTTGAAGTTGTGGTTGCCAATTGATTTATTGTATTCCAACAACTGGTTGAAGTTATACCCGGCAATATTTTCAAACTCATGGGTAGCACGACCGGCAGGCGAACCGTCTCCAATGATTGGGTTGCCAAAAGTAACGTTGTTAATGTTTGTGAGGTCAACACCGATGTTGGTCGTGAATTTGAAGTCTTTCAGGAAAGAAACTTCTGCATATCCACGGGCACCGATTACATTGCGACGGAAGAAGTTTTGGTTCAATTCCGTTTCTGCCACCGAGTGACGACCACCGAACTGAGGACGGTTGGGCAGGCCCAGGGCATTCATGTTACCGAAGTCATATCTTCTTTGTCCGTTGGCATCCAGCAAAAATCCACCGGGATTAGCCGGATCAAGTGCGTATACGGGGTAGATAGGGCCCATGTTTCTGGCAAAGAAGAATGGGTTCACAAAGGCGG
>CATMVR010000168.1 GCA_950075905.1 uncultured Persicitalea sp.
AAAGCCAAGGAGTGGAGCCCAAAGACCTCCCTCACCTATATGTCTTACGGCTACGAGATGCGCCTGGCGCCTATTCAGATTTTGACCCTATACAATGCCGTGGCCAACCGGGGCTACTGGGTACGGCCCATGATTGTGGATCAGGTGCGCAATTCGAGCGAAATCATCAACAGCTTCGAGCCGTACGTCGACCCGAACCCCATCTGCTCGGAGCGCACGGCCCTCCTGCTCCGGGAAATGCTCGAAGGAGTAGTACAGCGGGGCACCGCTCCGTACCTGAAGCAAAGTGTTTTCCGAATGGCAGGCAAAACGGGTACCGCCCAGAAAATTGTGAACGGCAGGTATCAGAAAAGCAAAGGGCTGCGGACCTCGTTTGTGGGGTTTTTTCCGGCCAATCGTCCCAAGTACAGCTGTTTTGTGCTGGTAGACAATGCCCTGGGCGGTAGCTCCGACCTGTACGCGGGCGAGGTGGCGGCCCCAGTGTTTAAGCAGGTAGCTGACCGTATCTATGCCTATGCCCTTGACTTGCCCGAGCCGACCCGGCTCAAGCCCGCCGAAACAGCCCCCCGGGTAGCCTGGTCGGTAAAGGCCGACGAGGTGAGCATACTGGCCGAGGCACTCAACCTTACCGCTCCGCCTACAATCGCAGACAGTACCGGCTGGCTTTTTGCCCAAACCGGGACTAAGGGAAATACGCAGTGGAAGACCCGAAAAGTAGAAGACACCGGCGTGCCCGACCTACGGGGAATGTCGCTACGGGATGCCTTGTACATCATGGAAAACAAAGGATACCGGGTTTCTTTCAAAGGAACGGGCAAAGTAGTGACGCAGTCGCTCGAACCCGGCACGACCCCATCCGGTCAAAAAAGTATTATGCTCAGCTTAAAGTAACAAAGTACCCCTATGGAATCACAGCCTCCCGCAACCCTACTGGAAATATTACTACGCGAAGTACCCGATGCTACCGTCGTAGGAGCAACCAACCTATCCATCACATCCATCGTGCTCGACTCCCGCCGGGCTCATGACGGCGCACTCTTCGTAGCCGTTCGGGGCACGCAGACCGACGGCCACAACTTTATCGAAAAAGCCATAGAACTAGGCGCCCGGGCTATTTTGTGCGAAGAACTACCCGCCCAGACGCGCGCCGACGTAACTTACATACAGGTACTTGACTCCGCAAAAGCGATGGGGCTTATGGCCTCGGCCTTTTACGGGCACCCGTCCCGCCAACTCCATCTCGTAGGCGTAACGGGCACCAACGGCAAAACCTCCGTGGCCACGCTGCTTTTCCGGATGTTTCGGGCGCTGGGCTACCGGTGCGGGCTCCTCTCTACGGTGCAGAATCAGATTGAAGATGAGGTGATACCGGCCACTCATACCACCCCCGACTCCGTAACGCTTAACGGCCTGCTGGCTACCATGCTACAGCAAAAGTGCTCCTACGTATTCATGGAGGTAAGCTCCCACTCGGTGGTGCAGCAGCGCATTACCGGGCTTACCTTTGCGGGCGGTATTTTTACCAACATTACCCACGATCACCTCGATTTCCACAAGACGTTTGACAACTACATCAAAGCCAAAAAGGGCTTCTTCGATCAACTCCCCCGGCACGCATTTGCGCTCGTCAATATCGACGACCGACGCGGTGCCGTAATGGTACAGAACACCGCCGCCAAAGTCGAGACCTACTCCCTGCAGACCATGGCTACCTTCAAGGGAAAGCTCCTGTCAGAAACCCTCTTCGGCATGCACATGGAGCTGAACGGACAGGAGGTGTGGTTTCGGCTCATCGGGCGGTTCAATGCCTACAACCTCCTGGCCGTATACGGCGCCGCCGTACTCCTGGGCGAAGCACCCGAAGAAATTCTGTCTGCGCTATCGGAGCTCGACAGCCCGCCGGGCCGTTTTGAGCAGGTGCGCTCGGGCCGCGATGTGGTAGGCATTGTAGACTACGCCCATACCCCCGATGCCCTGCAAAACGTACTTGAAACCATTACCGAGCTGCGGCTGGCCAACGAGCAGGTACACATACCGCGAATCATCACGCTGGTGGGCTGCGGGGGCAACCGCGACGCCGAGAAACGCCCCAAAATGGCGGCCATTGCCTGCAAGTTCAGCGATTGGGTGATCCTGACCTCCGACAACCCTCGCTTTGAGGAGCCTCAGGACATTCTGGATCAGATGCTGCAAGGCGTACCACCCCTGGATCACAAAAAGGTAACTGTACTAGCCGACCGCCGGGAGGCAATTCGTAAAGCCTGCGCCGACGCCCAGCCCGGAGACATAATTCTGATAGCCGGCAAAGGGCACGAAACCTATCAGGAGATCAAAGGGGTAAAGTATGATTTTGATGACCGCGAAGTGCTGCGTGAGGCGTTTGAGGCTACGGTAAAATAAAAGAATGACCGAAGAGCAGGCTATTTTCCCGTAGCTTCTCTTCGAAATACCTGTCTATTCATTATGAAGCTATTGGATAAAAAAGCATTTTTGCGCAACTTTTAGCCCGAATATCAATTACCTTACATCCCCATGCTTTACTATTTGTTCGATTACCTCGACAAGCAATTTGATTTTCCCGGAGCCGGCGTATTTCAATATATCTCATTCCGGGCCCTGGGCTGTACCATACTGTCTTTGATGATTGCCGCGGTATGGGGACGCAAAATCATCGAATACCTCCGCTACAAGCAGGTGGGCGAAAGCATCCGGGATCTGGGGTTGCAGGGGCAGCTCGAAAAAAAGGGCACGCCTACCATGGGGGGCTTTATCATCATGGCTTCGTTGCTGGTGCCGGTAGTACTTTTTGCCAATCTTACCAACGTCTACATTGTGCTGCTGATCATCACGGCCCTCTGGACGGGGCTGATTGGGTTTATCGACGACTACATCAAAAAGTTTAAGAACGATAAAGAAGGTCTGCACGGCCGTTTCAAGGTCATTGGTCAGGTAGGGCTCGGGCTCATTGTGGGGGTAACGCTCTCCTTCAACCAGCACGTAAAAATCAGAATCTACGACCAGCCCCTCATCAGTTCTACCCTGGGCGAAGTGCAGCGCTACCACGACATCGTCAACCCCACCATCACCACGGTACCCTTCGTAAAAAACAACGAGTTTGATTACAGCGCGCTGCTGTTTGGCTGGCTGCCCGACGAATACACCTGGATCATTTATACCATTATCGCCATTTTTATTATCACTGCCGTCTCCAACGGGGCCAACATCACCGACGGCATCGACGGCCTCGCCGCGGGGGTGTCGGGCATCATTGCGCTCACCCTGGGCGTACTGGCCTACCTGTCGGGTAACGTGAAGTTTGCGCAGTACCTCAACATCATGTATATCCCCAACTCCGGCGAGCTTGTGATTTTCTGCGCGGCCTTCGTGGGGGCCTGTGTGGGTTTTCTGTGGTACAACGCCTATCCCGCCCAGGTATTCATGGGCGATACCGGCAGTCTGATGCTGGGCGGAGTCATTGCGGTGCTTTCACTGGCCGTGCGCAAAGAATTACTCATCCCGATTATGTGTGGGGTATTCCTGGCCGAAAACCTGTCGGTCATCATGCAGGTGAGCTATTTCAAGTACACCAAAAAGCGCTTTGGCGAAGGGCAAAGAATTTTCCTCATGTCGCCCCTGCATCACCACTTTCAAAAGAAAGGGTACCATGAATCAAAAATCGTAACGCGCTTCTGGATTGTTGGTATTATTCTGGCCATCCTGACCCTCGCTACCCTCAAACTCCGATAAGATTTACATAAATCTCCTGGATCACAAAAAGCCCGCTGAATTGACCTCAGCGGGCTTTTTGCGGTTGATTACCCACTAACTGTCAACCTTTGGCACAGATTTGTTGTTATTATAGCTACCCACAGACTTGCAAAGATTGTATGATAACAGAGACACAGCCCCTGGTACCTCCTACCGACACCACCCAGCACCGAGACATTGCCGCCAGCTACGAAGTGGTACGCCGATACAGCGGAGACCTGTGCGAGCCCCTGCAACTGGAAGATTATATTCCTCAGCCGGTAGAGTTTGTGAGCCCACCCAAGTGGCATTTGGCCCACACCAGCTGGTTTTTTGAGGAATTCATTCTCGTAAAATTCCAAAAAGGGTACAAACGCTACCATCCTGATTTCAGCTACCTGTTCAACAGCTACTACAACCACATGGGCACCCGAGTAATGCGCACCGATCGGGGCAATATTACCCGGCCGGGGGTAGACGAGGTATACCGCTACCGCCAATACATCGACACCGCCATGCGCAGGCTGATAGCCGAAAGCCTTACCCCCGAGCTGGAAGAACTGATTGTGCTCGGCCTCAACCACGAGCAGCAACATCAGGAGCTACTGATTACCGACCTGAAATATATTCTGGGGCATAACCCCATTTTCCCGGTGTACCGGGAGGGCTTCTCACTTACCGAAGTGCAAAATCAGGCCTCGGGTACGGTGTTCATACCCGAAGGAATTTACCAAATAGGGTTTAAGGAAGGGGAGTTTTGCTACGACAATGAGCTGGGACGCCACAAGGTGTACCTCGAAGACTTTGAGATCAGCCAGGCGCTGGTAACCAACGGCGAGTACCTCGACTTTATCAACGATGGTGGCTACAGTACCTTTGACCTCTGGCTCGACGAAGGCTGGCAGTGGGTCAATGCGCAGGGAGCGAAGGCTCCGCTGTACTGGCATCATATAGACGGAGAATGGCACCACTACACCCTCGGCGGCTTGCAAAAAGTAAACCCCGACTCGGTGCTGGGCCACGTCAACTACTATGAAGCCTCCGCGTTTGCGGCCTGGAAGGGCATGCGCCTGCCTACGGAGTTTGAGTGGGAGGCCGCCGCCCCCCAACTACCCTGGGGACAGCGCTGGGAGTGGACCCAAAGCGCCTACCTGCCCTACCCGCGTTTTAGCAAGGCCCCGGGTGCTATTGGCGAGTACAATGGTAAGTTTATGGTCAATCAGATGGTACTGCGCGGTGGCTCTACGGCTACTTCGCCGGGGCACAGCCGAATCACCTACCGTAATTTCTTTCACCCGCATTTGCAGTGGCAGTGCATGGGGGTGAGGCTGGTTTTTTAATGATGAATGAGTGATTGAGTGATTGAGTGAATAGGTTCTGAGTTCGGTTTCCTGAGTGGCGTTTTGCTATGAAAGACAAGAGATACTCATTTGTTCATCAACGTATTGACTCAGAACTACGAACACAGATGCGCAACGGCTGCCGCTTTGAACTTTAAACCTAAACCTGATATTCTTTTGCAAACGATCACGCCAGATACATTGACTCCTTTCGCCGAAGATGCGCTGAGAGGACTATCCGCACCGCAAAAAAGCCTTTCGGCGAGGTACTTCTACGACGATGAGGGAAGCAGGATTTTCCAGAAAATTATGGAGATGCCAGAGTACTACCTCACTCGCTCGGAGATGGAAATCATGACGGAGCAGCCCGCCGCCATTGCGGCCGCACTTCCTTATAAGGGCCACTTCAACATCATTGAGCTAGGGGCTGGTGACGGCCTAAAGACGAAAGAACTGCTCACATTTCTCGTTCAGCGGCGCACTGATTTTACGTACATCCCCATTGATATTTCGGGTGAGGCCATGCAGCAGCTCGAAAGTAAGCTTACCGAAAGCCTGCCCCATCTGGACGTACGGCCGCAGGTAGGCGACTATTTTGACATCATTAACAACCTGGATTCGGAGGGCCGTCCCAACCTGTATCTTTTCATGGGGGGCAATATCGGCAACTACGAGAAGGAAGGGGCGCTGTCGCTGCTACGGATACTCAACAATGTCATGCAGCCCGATGGCCGCCTGTTGACGGGTTTTGATCTGCGCAAGAATCCGCGCGTGATCAGTCAGGCCTACGACGATCCGCACGGCATCACCCGGTCCTTTAACCTGAATCTGCTCACCCGCATGAACCGCGAGCTGGGGGCTAACTTTGACCTGGATGCGTTCGATTTTTACTGCTACTACAACCCCTACAACGGCGAAGTACGTAGCGCACTGGTGAGCCTGGCCGACCAGGAGGTGTACATAAAGGTCCTTGATCAGCCCTTCCTATTCCGCAAAAACGAGCTGATCCGCACCGAGCTCTCCAAAAAATACACGCTTACGGAAATCGAAGATCTGGCCTTCGAAAGCGGATTTCGGGTACAGCAACACTTCTTTGATTCTAAACAGTACTTTACCGACAGCTTGTGGGTAAAGGCGTGAACAGAAAGATAAAACAGGGAGTTGAGCCAATAAATGGGCTGTCGTTTCCGGTAGTTTCGACGAAAAATCGTCTTAGTAATAGCCGGATCGTACGAGTTCACAACTTTGTTCGTTAAGACCTAAGTTTTGAACCCGGGACAGTATTTTTGTTTCCAAACTCAATTCCTTAGATGTCTACCCTTATTCTTTCAAGGCACTCCAAGACCTTCCTGACTCTACTCGTAGCCGTAAGCAGCCTAATGGGACAGCTTTACGCACAGGCACCCGAAGAAAACCGCTTTACCAAAACGGTGCTGTCCTACGACCTCAACGAGCCCATGGAACTGGCCGTAGCCCCCGACGGGCGGGTGTTTTTCACCGAGCGGAAGGGTAATTTTTATGTGTACGACCCCGCCTCCAAAAAAACGAAGCTCATCCGGGAGTTCCCGGTTTTCTGGGAAACCAAGTACGGCAATGGCCTGATCGGCCTGGCGCTTGATCCCAACTTTGCCAAGAACCGCTACATCTACTTTTACAATACCCCCATCTCTGATACGCCCAAACAGCACGTTTCACGCTTTACGCTGCGCGACGACAATACACTTGATCTGGAATCGGAAAAGGTACTGCTGGAAATCCCGATCGACTACGAGATAAGCCGTCACACGGGCGGTTCGCTGGCTTTTGGGCCGGAGGGGCACCTGTATATTTCTACTGGCGACAATACCAGCCCCTTTGCTTCCAACGGCTTTACACCCATCGACGAGCGGCCCGGCCGGCAGCAGTTTGACGATCAGCGGTCGGCGGCCAATCCCAACGATCTGCGGGGAAAGATCCTGCGGATTCACCCCGAACCGGATGGTTCCATTACCATTCCTGAGGGCAACCTGTTTCCGAAAGGCACCCCCGGCACGCGCCCGGAGATCTACGTGATGGGTGCCCGCAACCCCTACCGCATTACGGTAGATGCCAAAACCGGCATTCTTTACTGGGGTGAAATTGGCCCCGACAGCGGCAAGGACGGCGACCGCGGCCCCAAAGGCTACGACGAGTTCAACCAGGCCAAAAAGGCAGGAAACTTTGGCTGGCCCTATTTCATCGGCGACAACAAACCCTACCATGACTTCGACTTCGCTACCGAGAAAATAGGCCCACTTTTTGATCCCGAACACCCGGTCAATGACTCGCCCAACAATACCGGTCTCAAGAACCTGCCCCCGGCGCAGAAGGCCCTGATCTGGTACCCCTACGACGACTCGCCCGAGTTTCCCGAACTGGGCAAAGGCGGGCGCTCGGCCATTATCGGCCCGGTTTACCAGTTTGACCCCACCTCTACCTCGTCCACCAAATTTCCGGCCTACTACGATGGCGTGCTTTTCATCACCGAGTGGATGCGCAACTGGGTGTTTGCCGTACACCTCGACCAAAATCAGAATTTCAAGAGGCTTGAACCCTTTATGCCTGCCTCCGGCGATTTCCGCCGGCCCATCGATATGACTTTCGGCCCCGATGGCTCCATGTACCTGCTCGAATATGGCTCCGTCTACGGCATCGATAATGCGGATGCCCGCCTCGTGCGGATCGACTACAACGCCGGCAACCGGGCCCCCATGGCCGTTATTTCTGCAAGTGATACGCTCGGTACGGTGCCGCTGAAAGTAGCCTTCGACGCCCGCAAAAGCTATGACCTGGACCAGGATACCTTTACATACGCCTGGAAATTTGACGGCAAAACGGTGGCATCTACCTCCGCGCAGCCCACGTATACTTTTGCCAAAAACGGTATATACCCCGTGGTACTTACCGTTACCGATCCCTCAGGCGCGGCCCGGACGGATACGCTGCGCATCCGGGTCGGAAACACATTGCCCAGGGTGGCTATCACGACAACCAACAACAGTACCTTCTACTTTGATAACGAGACTCTTGCCTACTCCGTAAAGGTAACCGACAAGGAAGACAAGCTCATTGATCCCAAACGAATCAACGTTCAGCTCAATTTTGTACCGCAGCTCGCCAATCAGGCGGCTCTGATCGGGCACCAGGAAACCACCGAGAACATGGACCTGGGCAAAGAACTCCTGGAAAAAAGCGACTGCAAGGCCTGTCATCAGCTCAACATGCCCTCGGTGGGTCCGGCCTTCGCGGATGTATCCAGCAAGTACCGCAACGAACCGGGTGCTCTGGCCCGGCTGGCCAATAAGGTGATCGTTGGGGGTGGGGGCGTGTGGGGCCAAACCGCCATGAACGCCCACCCGCAGCTGTCGAAGGAAGAAGCTACGCAGATTGTAAAGTACGTACTCACCTTGGGCGAAACCCAGAACAGTCTGCCGCCGCAGGGTACCAAGGTACTTAAAGCGCATATCGAAGAGGGCAAGCCCGGCCTGTACCAGCTCACCGCCAAGATCGCCTCGCTCGCCTTCAGCTTCCTCTCCGGCAGCGGCATCACCGATCTCGCCCAGCCGGT
>CATMVR010000169.1 GCA_950075905.1 uncultured Persicitalea sp.
CTCCGTTGCCACCAGTAGAGTACCCATAAAAAAGGAAGCCAGCCATGCGCCAACATCACTGACTTCCTAGATCTCTCCCGAAAGCGAATTCTGACGACGCAACTCCGCCTGAGCGGATTCAGGAGTTTTTTGCCAAATGTTTCACCTGACAAACCGTAAAATTATGTCAAAACGACTACACATTCAAAAAGCTTTACAGAAAATCATGCGTATCAGTCTGTATCAAGCGATCCTGGCACTGTCTTTCGTAAGCCTCACGCAGGCCCACGAAGTGACGGCCCAAAAAGTACTTGAGCAACGGGTCACGATCCAGCTGAGCAACCTGGGGGTTGTGCAGATTCTGGATAAAATTGAAAAAGTGACCGACGTCAAATTCATGTACAACCCGCAGATTTTCCCGGCGGGGCAGCGCTTCAACCTGAAATTTGAGGATGAGCCGCTCTACAATGTCCTGAACACCGTGCTTACTCCCGTGCAGGTAGCCTATGAGGTAGTAAACCGGCGGATCATCCTGAAGCGCGACAATGCCCGTACCAGCGTGGATCCCGGCGTACCCATAGAAGTAGCTGCCCCCCTTCGTCTGGTGCGTGGAACCGTAACGGACGAGCGCAACACTCCCCTGCCCGGTGTGAGCGTGGTAGTGAAGAATACCCAGCGCGGTACTACCACAGACTCCAATGGAGAGTTTGAAGTAGACGTACCCAACGATCAGGCCGTGCTGGTGTTCAGCTTTGTGGGCTACTTGAAGCAAGAAATCACCGTAGGGAATCAGAGTAAGATAGCACTTCAAATGAAGCCTGATGATAATGCGCTGAATGAGGTGGTAGTGATAGGGTATGGTACGGTAGAAAAAAGCGACCTGACGGGTGCGGTTGGTTCTATTCAAACCCGAGACATTGTACGGGCCAATCCGGTAATGGCCTCCAAGGCTATTCAGGGGCAGGTGGCCGGTGCTACGGTTACCAAAACCGATAACCGTCCGGGTAGTGGATACAACATCACCATCCGGGGAGAAAATACCATCAACAACTCAACGGCTCCGCTCGTGGTAATTGACGGTCTGATGGGCGGAGATATAAACAATCTTAATCCAAACGATATTCAGTCCATGGATATCCTGAAAGATGCTTCCTCCACCGCTATTTATGGTTCAAGAGGTGCCAACGGGGTCATTATTATTACCACGAAGAAAGGACTTTCGGGTAAGCCAAGGGTTAGCTACGACAGCTACGTGGGTGCCAAGATACCTGCGCATATTCCAAGGTTAATGAATGCTCAGGAGTTTTACCAACTTACTCATACGGACAGACTATTGGAAAAGGTGTCGCCTGCCACCTTTACTGCGGCCGAAATATCTATGATCGAATCAGGTAAATCTACCGATTGGGTAGATCTGATTACCCAAACCGGAATTCAGACCAGCCAGAACATCAGTGTAACGGGAGGTACTGAGCAAACCACCTACCGTTTTTCGGGGGGATTCCTGAACGAAGACGGAAATGTAAAGTACACGGGTTTTAAGCGATATAACCTTAACGCCGGACTTGATAGTAAATTAGGCAAGCATTTTAAAGTAGGTTTTACTGCTTACCTGACCTACTCAAACCAGAATCTGGGATCACGCGAGTCGCTGCGGAACGCCTACCGCGCCCGGCCAACGGGTACTAATTTGTTTGCGGATCTGGCAAACCCATCCGAAAACTCGGATTTTGACATCGATGGGTATGCTTTCTGGATGGGTATCAACGACAAGCAGGTGCCAAACCCCCTGGCGGATATCAAGCCGGAATATTCAAAATTGCAGACTACCTCATCCACCATTATGAGTAACGGCTATGTTGAGTATAGTCCGATCAAAGGATTAAGTCTACGTTCTTCTATTTCAGCCATTTATAACACATCACGCGTAGGTGATTTCCGCGGCATGTGGACCAAATCACAGATTGGTCGCTTGCCACGAGCTCAGTACGACAACAGTATCCTGGGTAGCTATACCCTGGACAACATCCTTAATTATCAAGTGGGTGAAGGTAACCACAAGCTAAACTTTACGGGCCTGCAAAGTGCTTTTTACCAAAGAGATGAAGCGTATCGGGTGGCGGTAGTAGACCTTCCCTTTGACTCAGACTGGTACGCATTGAACACCGGTACCATCTCAGGTATTTCCAGTTCGTTGGTCGAGCGGTCGATCCTGTCCTACATGGGTCGCCTGAACTACTCGTACCGGGATAAGTACTTACTGACTTTAACGGGACGGTCTGATGGCGCTTCTCAGCTATCGGAGGGTAACAAATGGGCGTTCTTCCCATCGGTAGCCTTTGCCTGGCGAATGATTGAAGAACCTTTTATCAGTAATCTAAATACGTTTTCTGACCTGAAACTACGCCTTAGCTACGGACAAGTGGGTAACGCTACGGTAAATCCATACAGTACTCAGGCGGGCCTTCTTAGTACTCCCTATGATTTTGATGGGTCGCCTGCCTATGGCTTTGCGCCTTCCAATCTAGCCAATAAAGATTTGCGCTGGGAGCGCAGTAAGGAAGTAAACTTTGGACTAGACTTTGGGCTTTTCAGCAACCGGATTTCCGGTTCACTTGAAATCTATAATCGGAAAACGGACGATCTGATTCTGAATCAGCGCCTACCAACGGCTTCGGGTTTTTCACAGGTAACGTCTAACGTGGGACAAATTGAGAACAAGGGTATTGAGTTAACCCTAAACACCGTGAATGTTGCCCAAAACGACTTCACATGGAGCACGGCGTTGACCTTTACCCGTAACAGAAATCAGATCCTCTCGTTATACGGCGACGGCCAAACCGTGGATAAAGGAAATAAACTTTTTGTCGGCCACCCGGTAAGGTCTAACTTCGACTTTGAGTTTGATGGTATTTGGCAAACTTCCCAAAAAGATGAAGCGGCCAGATATAAGCAGGTACCAGGCTCGGTACGTGTAGTCGACCAGAATAACGATGGTGTAATTTCTTCTACCGATGCCATTGATGACCGCGTGGTGTTGGGCTCGGAGCTGCCCAATTTCCTGGTAGGATTGACCAATCGTTTGAAGTACAAAAACTTCGATTTGTCCTTCTTATTCTACTACCGGAATGGCACGCAATACCGCAATGGAACACTAGCCGGTACCTTTGGAGATATAGGGAGCACCCGGTACAACAAGCTAGCCGAACTGGATTATTGGACAAGTGAAAACCCTTCTAATACGTTCTATGGCGTAGTTAATAACCCTTATCGAGGGGCGATCTACTACCAGGATGCCAGCTTTTTACGGTTATCCGATGTGACCTTGGGATATACACTACCCCGTGGGCTGATGGATAAGTGGAAACTATCCGCCGCCCGTGTGTATGCCCAGGTAATGAACCCGCTTATTGTCACTAAATACACCGGATTTGATCCTGAGTTTAATTCGAATATCTACCAGGACGATGTGCCTTCGATGATCCTTACACTTGGTGTCAATATTAGTTTCTAACGAATTAAATAAGATACAGATGAATAAGATACATATAAGACGATATAGTTTTTGGATTGCCGCAGCTCTCCTGTTGAGTCAAAGTAGCTGTAAGGACGATTTCCTGGTAGAAAAACCAGTCTCTACCCTTACTACGGATACGTATTACAAAACGGCCGCGGGTTTTGAAGATTTGGTGAAGGCGTGTTACCCGCTTCTACGGAATATTCATCAGAACCGGGTACTGGTACTCAATGGCACGGATGTATTTGCTTCGTCTACCGGCTGGAACCCAAACGCCAATGGTACCGTAGGCCAGCCTCCCGCTATCGACGTATACGATACCCGTTTTAACGCAAACATAGGAGAACTACAATCTCTGTGGCAATTGCTATACGCCGAAATAGCCAGAACAAACACTGCAATTTCAAGAGCACCTGGTATTACGACTATGGCCCCTGCCTTGAAAGATGCGCGGGTTTCGGAGGCTAAGTTTTTACGGGCCCTTGCCTTGTTCTATGCTGTACAGCAGTGGGGTGATATTCCGATGCCTTTGGAAGAGGAGACTACGCCAAGTAAGGATTTTCCCCGCGTTGCTTCGGCGGAAGTATACAAGCAAATTATTGCCGACTTGCTCGAATGTGAGGCGAAGCTACCCGTTACGGCTTCCAATTATGGTCGGGCTACCAAGGGGGCGGCGCAGTTTCTTTTGGCTCGGGTGTATCTGACCAGAGGTTGGAATTTTAACAATGCTTTGGGTGGGTCAAATGCCGATTTTGATGCCGCTGTGCAATACGCCGACAAGGTGATCAGCGCGTACCCATTGGCAGCCAACTACAAGGATTTGTTTCCCACTCATTCCAAAAACCCGATTAACCAGTACAAAGGAGCGCAGAATGATAAGAATGCTGAGATTGTGTTTTCAGTACAGTACAGTTCGGATGTGTTGACGAGCAGAACCGATGCCGCTTTTCCGCAGGCTCAGCCGGGGAGTGACCTGCACTCCAGGTTTGGGGCTAGTGGGGAAGGCCTGCCGGGCACCAAAGGCAGAACCTCCGATTATAACCGTTGCCTGAGCATTCATAACCCAACGGCGGCAATCTATCGGATGTTTGATCCGGAGAATGACACCCGTTATGCGCACAATTTCAATGTTGTAGGGTATGCTCTGCAGGCGGTCAATAATTTCAGACCGCTGCCGCTCACCAACCCTAGCCTGACCATCAATATCGCGCAGGGAGATACCGTTTTGTATTGTCGCCCATGGAACAAGCCCGCTTTAACCCAGGCAGAAAGAGGAGTGGATTTGGGTGGAACCAAGAAGTATGCGGTAGTCAACACCAACGAGTTTGGCGGGGGATATCCCATTATTAACTCCGGTTTTCAGATATCACAGCCGATGATGTGGAAGTTTTGGGAACCTAATATTCCGTATGGCGATAGCTACGGTACTACCAACGAAATACTGTTCCGTTCTGCCGAAGCCTATCTGATTGCGGCTGAGGCGTTGGTGAAGAGTGGAAAAAATGGTAGCCTTGGTGGTGCCGATGTATACTACAATCGTGTTTTGGATCGAGCCCTGGGTGCTAAGAAAGGTACTGTGCCGTTTCGGGCTGCTGCTCCCGAAGATCAGACCTCGCTGGCCACGGCTTCCTACCGGGCTACTCCGGGCAACATCACCATCGACATGATTCTGGACGAAAGAGCCCGTGAATTCATGGGTGAGTACGACCGGTGGTTTGACCTGAAAAGAACGGGCAAACTGGTGGAGCGGGTCAAAAAATACAACCCGTGGAAAACCGGGCAGTCGATCTCGGATATTCATTATCTGCGCCCCATTCCCCAGGGTGAAATAGATTTATCTTTTCCCAAGATGAGTCAAAATCCGGGTTATTGATACAACTCAGCAGAAAGGTTTGCTTCTCTCCGGAGGGCAGACCTTTTTTGTA
Source organism: uncultured Persicitalea sp. (assembly GCA_950075905.1). GTDB lineage: Bacteria > Bacteroidota > Bacteroidia > Cytophagales > Spirosomataceae > CATMVR01. The sequence goes on from CATMVR010000169.1 coordinate 5,422, forward strand.
AAAAAATAATCTTACTCCTTACCCAATGCTTTACAAAAAGTTCTATCTGCTTGCGCTTGCCGGAATTCTGGTAGCTTCGTCTTCTTTTCAGGAAAAGCCGGCGCCGGCCAAAACGGCCCCCGCCGATCTGGTAGAGCCGCTGGTCGATTCGGCCAACTCACGCTTTTTCTTTTTCAGCTCCGCCACCCGGCCTTTCGGCATGGTGAACCTCAGCCCCGACATGGCCCTCAACGGCGCCTGGAACTCGGGCTACCGCTACAACGAAGATTCCATCAAGTGTTTTAGCCACGTACACGCCTGGCAGATGTCCGGCATTCCGGTGCTGCCCACGACGGGCACGTTCAGAGGGCATCTCGGCCCGGACGTGTACGGTTCCCGTTATTCGCACAAGACCGAACTCGCCAAAGCCGGGTACCACAAGGTAGTGCTGGACGATTATCAGATCACGGCCGAGCTGACGGCCACCACCCGGGTGGGTTTCCATAAGTATACCTTTCCGCAGGCGGAGCAAAGCCATATTCTGTTTGATTTTACTACGGTACTCGGTAACTCGGAGCAGCAAAGTGGCATGGTACAGAAAGTGAGCAGCACCGAGCTGGAAGGCCACGCCGTGATGGCTCCAACCTCCCGCCGCCCCAAACCGTTTACGGTATACTTCGTGGCGGTGTTTGACAAGCCCTTTGGAAAATTTGGTGGCTGGAAGGAGGGAAAGCTGGTATCCGTGCAGGATAAAATCGAGGGAGAAAAAACGGGTGCTTACGTGAGCTTTACAACCAAAAACGGCGAAGTACGTCAGATGAAAGTGGCTATCTCCTACGTAAGTACCGGGCAAGCCCGACTAAACCTTACCACCGAGCTACCCCACTGGAACTTTGATAAAATCCGCACCGAAGCCCGCGCCGACTGGAATACCTGGCTCAGCCGCATGGAAATCGAAGGGGGTACCCTTGTCGAACAGCGGCGCTTTTACACCGACCTGTGGCACGCCTTACAGGGCCGGCGGATCGTCAACGACGTTAACGGCAAGTACCTGGATATGACCGGTCCTGAGCGGCGCATCGGGCAGATACCCCTCGGGCCCGACGGCAAACCCAAGTTCAACCATCATAACTCCGACTCCTTCTGGGGAGCGCAGTGGTCGCTCAACACCCTCTGGCATCTGGTATACCCCGAAGTATCCGAGTCGTTCGTCAACTCCATGCTGATGATGTACGACGACGGTGGGCTGATTCCACGAGGCCCTGCCGGTGGTAACTATACGTACGTCATGACGGGAGCATCTTCCACGCCTTTCATCGTGAGCGCCTGGCTGAAAGGAATCCGTGGGTTCGACATCAACAAAGCGTACGAGGGTTTGCGCAAGAATCATTTTCCGGGAGGGATGATGAGCAAGGCGGGCTACGAGCACAATACCCTCAAAGGCGGCGGCATCGAAGCCTACATGGAGCGGGGCTACATACCCCATCCGCTGTACAAGCGCCGGTACGGCGGGCATCAGGATGGCTCCGCCCAAACTCTGGAGTACGCCTACCAGGACTTTGCGCTCGGACAGCTGGCAAACCATCTTGGCAAAAAAGACGATCATGCGCTTTTTATAAAAAGAGCCGAAAACTACAAGAATATCTGGAATCCCGAATTAGGCTGGATGTGGGTGCGCGACACCACCGGCAAGTGGGTGCAGCCCGTCGATATTCTGCGCTACGACCATGGCTGGGTAGAGGGCAATGCGGCCCAGTATACCTGGTTTGTGCCCCACGACGTGAAGGGCTTGGTCAAGCTCATGGGTGGAAACGAAGCGTTCGTGGCCAAGCTGAACGGCTCGTTCGAGAAAGCCGAAAAGCATGATTTTGTATCGGGCAAATCGCACGACAAAGAAACCCTGGAAGAGCTGCGGCGGGTATATATCAACTACGGCAACCAGCCCAGTATGGAAACCCCCTGGCTCTTCAACTACGCCGGTGCCCCCTGGCTCACCCAGCACTGGACCCGGCAGATCATCGACAAGGTATACAGTGGTATCTCACCCCAGGAAGGATACAGCGGCGACGAAGATCAGGGACTGATGGGCTCGCTGGCCGTGTTGCTGAAAACGGGCATATTCTCCACCGATGGGGGTACCTCCGAAAAGCCATTTTACGAAATCACGAGCCCTTTATTTTCAAAAATCACCATTCACCTGAACCCGAAGTACTATGCGGGAGGGACCTTCACCATTCAGACCCAGGGTACCGGCCGGTATATCCAATCGGCTACGCTGAACGGAACCACGCTCGACCGACCGTGGATGTGGCACGAAACAGTAGCGAAGGGGGGAATTTTGACTTTACGTATGGGTACCAGCCCCAACAAAAGCTGGGGTGCCCGCCCGCAGGATGCACCGCCTTCGATGTCTGAATAAAAAAACTATGAAACGACGAGAATTTGTAAAGTATGGATCGGTAGCATTTTGTGCCGCTCCGGTGTTGAGTTCACTGGCCTTCCGTTCGCCGGTAAAGGCCGCCGAAAAAAAGCCCGACTGGCTATTGACGCTCATCAAAGCGAATGATGGCTATTTGGAAAGGATACGCGAGTACCGGGTGGCGGATGCGAAAAGCCCAGCCTACGGAGGATTTATTGATGGCGCTGAGATCCCCAATCCGCATTCTACCGTCGCTTTTATCCGGGCGGCGGGCTGTGCGCTGGCGAGTGCGGAGAGTAAATACTACCATTCAACGGCTATTGCTACTGAACTCGGACAGGCTTTGCAGTACCTCTTGAAAATTCAGCACGAGGATGGTACCATCGACCTGCTTTCTACCAATTTTCATTCTACTCCGGATACGGGCTTTATCGTCAAATGGCTGGTGCCTGTGTATACGGTTGTGAGAGAATCCGATAAAACTGGCTACGCTACCCAGCTTGATCTCCTGAAAACCTTCCTGCAACGCGCCGGCGAAGCGCTCGCGGTAGGGGGCATTCACACGCCCAATCACCGGTGGGTAGTATCCGCCGCCCTCACCAAACTCAATGAAGTGTGGCCCAACCCACGCTACGTACAAAGAATCAACGAGTGGCTGGATGAGGGTATCGACGTAGACCCCGACGGGCAGTACAACGAGAAAAGTACCCTGATTTATTCTCCCCTCAGCAACCGGGTACTCATTACCATCGCCAAAGGCATGAAAAAGCCAGAGCTTTTTGAGTACGTAAGCCGTAATCTTCCCATGACCACCTACTAC
>CATMVR010000170.1 GCA_950075905.1 uncultured Persicitalea sp.
CAGACCAGAATTTTTACAGCTATTTTGAAGGCATGGCCAACCGGCAGATCAAACTACGGGTCAATCAGCGGCCCGATACTACCGGCTCACGACTGGTGACGGTAGTACCTATTCCCAGCGAAACCCAACTCCGGCAACGTGCCTGGGTGGAGGGCAATCGCCGGAAAGTCAGCGAATTGTCGGACGAAAAACTGGCCTATGTGTGGCTACCCAACACGGGCGGGGGTGGGTATGAATACTTCAACCGCTACTACTTTGCCCAGCAAGATAAGAAGGGAGCTGTGATTGACGAGCGCAACAATGGCGGTGGCTCCGCAGCCGACTACATCGTGGATGTACTGGCCCGCAAGTTGCAGGGTTATTTCAATAGCAACGCCGGCGATCATAAACCCTTTACCACGCCCATTGCCGGGCTATGGGGCCCCAAGGTGATGATCGTGAACGAGATGGCTGGCTCCGGCGGCGACCTGATGCCCTACCTGTTTCGGCAGGCCAAAGTGGGCCCGCTGGTAGGTACCCGCACCTGGGGTGGACTGGTAGGTACCTGGGATACCCCCCGCTTCATCGACGGCGGCCGCATGGTAGCACCGCGGGGTGGTTTTTACGATCTGGAAGGCAAGTGGGCCGTGGAGGGGGAAGGCATAGCACCCGACATTGAGGTGATTCAGCATCCGGCCGAGGTGATTGCCGGCAAGGATCCGCAACTTATCAAGGCAGTCGAAGAAGCTTTGCGCCTATTGAAAACAGAAGAAGTGATCCTCAAACCTGAACCGGCCGCACCGATAAGGTACTACCGGCCGGAAATAAAAAAATAAGTGGTTTTGCTGTTTTTTGCTTTTGAAAGGGGAGCAGGTTTTATACCTGCTCTTTTTTTGTTGCCTTGCTTACACCTATCCGGAAAATTACCCTGGAAATTATTTATGTAACCAATATATTTAAAATGAATAATAAAATCATTCATTTTTTCATGAATAATACTATATTTGGAAAAAGTAGAATATTATCGTCTAAGTGGTTGCCCATCCGACAGGCTACAATTTTCTTACAGGTCGCTAAGGTACATGTGGCCTTTTCCTGGCGGCTGTAAAAGGCCGGATAGCTGCTCCGATTCAAAGCTATTGTTCTGCCGCAATCAAACTCGAATGCCTGGTAAACTCCTCCCTGTAATTAACCATAACCCCGATACATGAAAAAGAAAAGCTACGTAATCATGATGACCGCGCTCATAGTAGCGCTGGGAGGTCTGCTCATGGGTTTTGATGCCTCCGTAATTTCCGGAGTTGTCAAGTTTATTGAACCCGAATTTAACCTTACCAAATTGGAGTTGGGCTGGTCGGTGGCCTCGCTGACCCTCACCGCTACGCTGGCCATGATGTTTGCCGGTCCGCTGAGCGACGCCGTGGGCCGGCGCACCGTGCTGCGCTACGCGGCCATCCTGTATGCGGTATCTGCCATTGCCTCGGCCATTGCTCCAACCTTTCTTTTTCTGGTGATCGCCCGGATGATCGGCGGCCTTGGAGTGGGCGCCTCCCTGATTCTGGCCCCCATGTATATTGCCGAAATCTCCCCGCCCGCTCTGCGGGGCCGGATGGTATCGTTCAACCAGCTAAATATTGTCATTGGTATTTCGCTGGCTTTTTTTACCAACTACATGATTCTGCAGCTAGGTAAATCGGATGCCGCCTGGGCCCTGAATCTCAAATTTGACGAGTACAACTGGCGCTGGATGCTGGGCCTGGAAACGCTGCCCGCGGTACTCTACTTCATTGGCCTCTTCCTGGTTCCCCGGAGTCCGCGCTGGCTCATCATGAAGGGACGCTTCGACGAAGCGCAGGTCATCATGACCCGCTTTACGAACGCTGAAGAAGCCCAGAAAGATATGGATGCCATCAAAGCCAGTATTGATCAGGAGCAGAACAAGGAGGAAGCCAAAGTGGCCGATCTCTTCAAGCCTAACCTGCGGCTGGTAATTACCATTGGTATCGTGGTGGGGGTACTGCAGCAGATCACAGGTATCAACTCGGTCTTTTTTTACGCACCCATGATTTTCGAGCAGTCGGGAATTGGTACCGACGCCTCCTTTATACAGGCCATCCTTGTAGGGTTGACCAACCTGGTCTTTACCGTACTGGCCATTTTGTTCATTGACCGGCTGGGGCGAAAACCCCTGCTGAGTTTTGGCGTGGCCGGTATTGCCATCTGTATGTTTTTGCTCGCCTACGGCTTCAACTCGGCCACCTATACCCTCACCGATGAGACCGTAGCCACCCTGCCGGCTGAGGTAGATCGCGCCAAGTTGGTGATGCTGTCGGGACAGGTCTTTACGAGTGATGTGGAATACAAAAAAGCGCTGAACGAAGTGCTGGGCGAAGCCACCGTGGCGGCCTACGAGTCAAACCTCATCACGGCGGCGATCAAGATGAATCCTACCCTGATTCTGATTGCTATTATTGGCTTCGTAGCCTCCTTTGCCATCTCCATCGGGCCGGTGATGTGGGTACTTTTCTCCGAGCTGTTTCCCAACAAAATCCGGGGCATCGCGATTTCCTTCGTGGGGCTCATCAACTCGGCCGTCAGCTTTCTGGTGCAGTGGATTTTTCCCTGGGAGCTGGCTACCCTCGGCAGTGCGGGTACCTTTCTGCTGTACGGGTTGTTCGCGGCCGCGGGCCTGGTGTTCATCATCCGTGTCATTCCTGAAACCAAGGGTAAGTCGCTGGAAGAGCTGGAAGCCCAGCTGGTGAAGGCGTAATTTTCCGGGACTTAATTCTAATACAATGAAACAATGACTTATGACTAAATCAACGTTAAATACTCTTTTTTTACTGATAGCACTCCTGGCCGGCTGCCGGAGTTCAACTCAGAATCAGGAATCTGTCGGTCAGGAAACAAGCGTGGTGGTACAGGCCGAAGAGTTTACGGGCTCATCCACGAATGATATCAAAAGGAAAGGGGAGACCGTAGAGCTCGACCCCGATCAGTGGCTGAGCTACGACCTGAACGTGCCGACGTTGGGAAGGTACAGAGTAGAGGTGCAAGGCTCCGGTAGCGATAGTGCCGCCGTATGGGTAGAAGACTACATAGACAACAAAGACAACCGGACCTACGATATAACCGGCAAAATGCTGCTTCAGACTCCCAATGCAGCGGCTATGCAGATGATTTCCAAAGAGGGTTCTCCGCTCAATGTGGGTACCCACAAGATAAAAATACATGCTACCAATGGCCCGGTACAGCTGGATTGGATCAAATTCACCCTGATGAAAGAACATATGACCACGCCAGTGACGTACGAGCAAAAAATGGACGGCAAGGAGTGGGCCCTGGTGTGGTCGGATGAGTTTGAGGGCTCTGGTCTCCCCGATACCACCAAGTGGGCCTACAACATCGGCAATTGGGGCTGGGGCAATAATGAGCCGCAGTACTACACCGATATGCGTACCGAAAATGCCCGCCAGGAAAACGGTACGCTAATCATCGAGGCCCGAAAAAACGACCTGGGACATCCCTGGACTTCTGCGCGACTGACCACCCAGGGCAAGGAATCGTTTCTGTACGGTAAAATTGAGTACCGCGCCAAGGTACCCGTAGGCCGCGGTACCTGGTCGGCGGGCTGGATGCTGGGCGATGATTACAAGGATGAGCTGTCCTGGCCCTATTGTGGGGAGATTGACGTGCTGGAAACCGTCGGATACGAAATAGATGATGAAACCGGCAACGGCATCAACCACGCTACCTGCCACACCCGGGCGTACTACTTCAAACAAAACAACCAGATAGGCAGTGAGATTAAGGTAAGTAACATGAACGGCGAGTTTCACACCTACGCCATCGAGTGGTACCCCGACCGCATCGAAGCTTATTTGGATGGTGAAAAGTACTTTACCTACGATAAAAACAAAAATGAGCTGGAATGGCCCTTTTTTAAACCCCAGAATATCATTCTGAACCTGGCCGTTGGCGGCGGCTGGGGTGGAGCAAAAGGCATTGACGAGAGCTGGGATTCGCACCAGTACATTCTGGATTACGTACGTGTGTATGAGTTAAAGTAAGGTGGCCGCATTACATTCAAGGCCTAAAAACGATTAAAATGAGTGAATCAAAGCTATTTATAGGTAGTTCCCCGATTAAAAGTGATACCCCGGAAGTCACGGGAGAATATAAGGTACTAAACGGTGAAGAGTTTTTCCGGATCGAGCATTACGACCACATGCGGCCATTTTTCATGACCGTTGTCAGTGGGTCGGACCATTGGCTGTTTATTGCGAGCAACGGTGCCCTTACGGCTGGCCGGCGCAACCCCGATTCGGCCCTTTTTCCGTACTACACCGACGATAAGATCACTGACTCGGCCGAGCTGACAGGCAGCAAGTCGATCTTTCAGGTAACCCGCTCCGGCAAGACCTATCTGTGGGAGCCTTTTTCCGAGCGCTATGCGGGGATATATACCCTCACCAGAACGATTTACAAAAATCGGGTCGGTAATAAAGTTGTCTTTGAAGAAGTCAATGAAGACCTGGAAGTGATGTTCCGTTACCAGTGGACGTTCTCGGATACCTTCGGGATTGTGAAAAAGTCTTTTCTTTCCAACCTTTCCGGGGAATCCGTAGACATTGAATTGCTGGATGGGGTGCAGAATCTGCTTCCTTACGGCGTCAACGCCGACCTGCAAAACCGGCGCTCTACCCTGGTGGATGCCTACAAGAAAAACGAGCTGGACACCCAAACCGGCCTGGGGGTTTTCTCCCTAAGTGCCATGATCGTAGATAAGGCCGAACCCAGCGAGGCCCTGAAAGCGACTACAAGCTGGTCGGCGGGTCTGCAGGTCGATGGGTACCTGCTCTCCTCCCTGCAGCTGTCTGCTTTTCGTCGGGGCGATGCCATTCGTGCCGAGGTGGACGTCCGGGCCGAGCGGGGAGGGTACTTTATCAATAGTCAGGTGACCCTGGCGGCTTCCAAAGCCGTGGAATGGTACACGGTATGCGAAGTAAATCAGACGCTGGCCAAAATAGCCTACCTCCGGCACCTGCTATCTGATTCGCACGATTTGGTCGGCCGGCTGGAAGAAGATATCCGCCTGAGTACGGAGAATCTTCGCCAGAGGGTAGCCACTGCTGACGGAATACAACTGACCAATGATAAACTGAGTACGGGCAGGCACTTCTCCAACGTGCTGTTTAATATCATGCGTGGCGGCATCTTTGAAGACCAGTACGTGGTTGAGACTCCGGATCTGATGGTGTATGTCCGCTCGGTAAATAGCAAGGTGTATGATCGACACGAAGACTGGCTGACCAGCCTTCCCGCCACGCTTAGGTACCAGGAGCTGGTAAGTATGGCTACCCAAACCGATGATCCCGATCTGGAACGCCTGTGCCGCGAGTATCTACCGCTCTCGTTTAGTCGGCGGCACGGTGATCCCAGCCGGCCCTGGAATGTGTTTTCCATCGATATTCAGGATGCCTTCGGGAATAAGATTAAAAATTACCAGGGCAACTGGCGCGATATCTTTCAGAACTGGGAGGCTCTGGCTTTTTCATTTCCGGAGTACGTGGAAGGAATGATTGCCAAATTCGTCAATGCCTCTACCATCGACGGCTACAACCCCTACCGGATCACCCGTGACGGGATTGACTGGGAAACGATTGAGCCCGACGATCCCTGGTCGTTCATTGGCTACTGGGGCGACCATCAGATCATCTACCTGTTGAAGCTCCTGGAACACTCCCATACCCACCATCCGGGGCGACTGGTTGCGATGCTTACCAGCCCCACGCACGTGTATGCCAACGTTCCGTACCGGATTCGGGCTTACGAAGCCATCCTGAACGACCCCAGCGATACCATCGACTTTGACCACGAGCTGGCCGGAGTTATCGATACCCGTATCAGCGCTACAGGAGCCGACGGAAAGCTGGTCTGGAATGCAGAGGGCGAGCTGGTGCGGGCCAATCTCACGGAGAAACTCCTGGTGAGCGTGCTCACGAAACTCTATAATTTCATTCCGGAGGCCGGCATCTGGCTCAATACCCAGCGGCCCGAGTGGAACGACGCCAACAACGCCCTGGTGGGCAACGGGGTCTCGATGGTCACGCTCTACTACCTCAATCGTTTTCTGACGTTTACCCAAAAACTGCTGGAACAACTGAGTGCTGCGAGGGTAGAACTTAACAAGCCGGTATCGGAACTAATGCTTACCCTGGGCGGTGCGTTTGTTTCCCGGAAGAATTTGCTGAACGGCACCTTTTCGGATGCGGATCGCAAGGCTATGATGGATGAGCTGGGCCGGGCCGGTGAGACGTACCGGCAGGCGGCCTACGCCGGATTTAGCGGTGAAACTGAGTCGGTACGGGTAAAGGACATCCGTTTTTTTCTTTCCGTGGCGCAGAATTTTGTGGGTCACAGCATCCGGCGCAACAAGCGCCCCGACGGACTGTACCACGCCTACAACCTGGTGGAGGTAAAGAACGGGGAAGCCCGGATCAGCTACCTGTACCCGATGCTGGAAGGCCAGGTGTCGGTGCTGAGTGCACAAATCCTGAACGCGGAGGAGGCACTGGCGGTATTGGATGCCCTCAAAGGCAGCGCCATGTTCCGCTCCGACCAGTATAGCTACCTGCTGTACCCCGACCGAACCCTGCCCCTTTTTCTTGAAAAAAACCAGATTCCCGACGAATTTATAGCCGGGTCGGCACTGGCGACGGCGCTGTTTGAGAACCAGAATTTTTCGCTCATCGAGCGGGATATGGAGGGCCATGCCCACTTCAACGGTGCGTTTACGAATGCCCGGGATGTCAGAGCCGCGCTGGACAGACTGATCACCACCGACTACCGGCCAATGGTTGAAAAGGAGTACAATGCTTATCTGGAAGTATTCGAAAAAATGTTTGACCACAAATCGTTTACCGGCCGCTCCGGGACCTTTTACGGCTACGAAGGACTAGGTTGTATTTACTGGCACATGGTGTCCAAGCTCCTGCTGGCTACCCAGGAAACTATTCTGGCGGGAAAAAGAGAGGGAATTTCAGCGGAAGTCATGGGTAGGCTGACTGATCACTACTACGAGATCCGGGCGGGGATTGGCGTCAATAAATCGCCGGATCTATACGGTGCCTTCCCGACGGATGCCTACTCGCATACGCCCGGCAACGCCGGTGTGCAGCAACCCGGCATGACGGGACAGGTGAAGGAGGATATCATCAACCGCTGGGCGGAGTTGGGCGTCTTGATCGAACAGGGATGTATTTCTTTTAAACCCGCAATTATGAACAAAGCAGAACTGCTGACTTCTGAGCAACCGTTTGACCACATTGACCTTGAAGGCCAAAAGAAATCTATAACCATTGCCCCGGGAGGGCTGGCGTTTACTTACTGCCAACTGCCTGTGGTATATAGTACCGGAGACAAGCACAGAATAGAGGTGCTACGGCAAGATGGAAGCGTACTGGAAGTGGATGGTCAATCGCTTTCCAAAGAAGTGACGGAAGAGGTGTTCAATCGTACGGGTACTATCGAACGGATCAATTACTACCATCCTTTTTAAAGGATAGTAGCAAGGAAAAAAGGCCGCTTCGCTAGTTTAGCAAGGCGGCCTTTCTATGAAGTAGGTAGTCATACCCTTTATTTGGTCGGAGCATCCTGCACTAGCTGCAGCCCCACCGACGAGCGTCCCTTGAACCCCGTCCAGGTTTTGTCGTTGGAGTTTTCGGGCAGGTCTAGGTACTTACCGTAGTCTTTGTTTTTCAACTGCATACCCAGAAAAGCGGTTACGAAATGCTGGTTGATGTTATTGATGCGGCGTTCGTTCCAGGCGGGTTCGGCGTAACGGTAGTATTCATCAAAGGGGAGTCCTTCGTGTAACGATTCGGCTGGTGGGGGGTTAGGGGCCACATTGTGCCGGGCGTTTTCGTAGGTTAGCATGTAGCGGGGTGCGTTCACGGCTCCCGTGTAAATGGCCTTGATGCCTTTCTCGTAACCCGAGATATCGTCCTGATCTCCCGCGATGAAGAAGGTAGGTACTTTCAGGCCTTTTAGCCCCTCAGCGTCCCAGACGCCCCGTTCCATGCCCCAGGGAGCAAAGGCTACCACCGCTTTGATGCGCGGGTCAAGGGAGGCTTTGTACTCGGGGTGGTTGGTGGTACGTACCTCAATGGCCTTGCTGCCGCCCGTCATGGTACCAAACGTCTTGACCAACTGCTCGCTGTAACCCGCCCCGGCCACGTTGAGTACGCCGTAGCCGCCCATCGAGTAGCCCACAATGCCGGTGTTGTTGGCATCTATCAGACCGGCCAGAAAGCTCCGGCTGCCGGCTTTGCCAATCGCCGCCATCTGATTGATCACAAAATGAATATCCTTGGCGCGGTTGAGCAGGGTACTCGCAAAAGGAGCCGCGTCACGGAAGGTAGATTCGGTATGGTCAATCGCCACCACCACGTAGCCCTTGGAGGCCAGATTTTCGGTGAGGTAGGTGAGCAGGTACCGCGATCCCACGTAGCCGTGCGACACCACCACCAGCGGAAAAGCACCGGCATTGGTGACCGGGGCCGCCTCCCACAGGCACCGGCCCTTGAAGGCAAACGGAATCAGCGGGCGCTTGGGGTCGTTGGCCGTACCCATCACCTCGTTGTACTCG
>CATMVR010000171.1 GCA_950075905.1 uncultured Persicitalea sp.
GGCGACGGCTGCGTTCTTTTCTTTACCGGGGATGAAATCCAGGGCACGGAAGTAGCGCGGCAGTGCTGCCTGCTGCGTCTGGGGATCCTCAATGATTTTCACCAGGTACGGAATCGCCAGCGGAATTTTAGATCGCCAGAGCAGATCTCGACCGACCGGGGTATTCCAGTTATCGCCCGCCTGCTTGAGCCAGGCTGGCAGGGTGGTATTTTTTATTTCGTCGGATAGTTTCGAAATCCTCATGGCGCCCACATTCTCGATGATCCGGTTGCCGGCGGCGTCTTTGAAATGCCCGGGCATCCTGCCTGTCATCAGGCTGATACTGGCCGGAGAACAGACAGGATTAGGCGTATACGCCAGGGTAAAACGGGTGCCGTGCCGGGCGATGTAGTCCATGGCCGGAGTTTTGAGCCACTTGTTGCCCGCACAGCTCATCATGGAACTACTTTGCTGGTCGGTAAAAATGTAGATAATGTTTGGCTTTGGCGGCGCCGGTTGGGAATCAGGTTTTGCCCAAAACAACAAGCAAGCGATCACCAGAAGCTGTAAACTGTATAGCATGATATACTCTTTTTGTCAATCAAAGGCATGGCGGACGAATCTATAACCTAATCGCCCCACATTTTAATAGCCCGGGTTCTGCGTCAGCTTATTGACCAGAATCTCGTTGGTCGGAATGGGCGCCAGGAGCTTGTTGGGGGTGATGTTGTAGGCACCGTCAAACAAAAAGGATTTCTGGGCAATCTCCCGTTTGCCGTGGGCGGTCATGACCTCGATGGCCTTACCGGTGCGTTTGAGATCGTACCAGCGCTGGTTTTCGAAGCAGAGCTCTACCTGCCGCTCCTTGGCAATCAGGTTTTGCAGGGCGGTTTTGTCGAGGCCCGACAGCGGGGCCGTAAGACCGGCGCGGGTGCGTACCTGCTGCACGAATGGTATGGCCTCGGCGGCTTTTCCCTGCTCGTTGAGCACTTCGGCGTACATCAGCAGCACGTCGGCGTAGCGCAGCACGGGGAAGTTGTCTCCGGCGCGGTTGTCGGGAGCCGTGAGGGGGGCCTTGTACTTGGCGGGGTAGGGTATAGGCCGAACGATGTTGTCCCAATCCAGGCCGGTCCAGTAGCCAATGGCTACATCCTTGCGTTTATCTCCCGGCTCAAAGGCATTGAGCAGGTCGTCGGTAGGCTGGTTCCAGCCGGCATTCACGATGTTGATGTTGGGCCGCTTGGTGACGGCACCCCCGGAAGTATGGGGCGCAAACTGGAAAATAAACTGGTTGGCTACCTCGGCGCTGGCTTCGGAGTACTGGATGGCGAAGATGGTTTCGGTGTAGTCTTTCTTGGAGGGATCAAACAGATCGGCGTAGTTGGCCAGGAGCCGGTACTTGCCCGAGCTCATCACGGCCGAAAGCGCCTGCTGCGCTTCGGGGTACCTTTTCAGGGTCAGGTACACTTTACCCAGCATACCCTGAGCGGCCCACTGATTGGCCCGGCCGGTTTCCTCCACGTCGGTGGCTTTGGCAAAATGGCCGATGGCCTCGGTCAGGTCTTTCACAATCTGCTCGTAGACCTGCTCTTCGGTGGCACGCTTGATGCCTACGGCTTCCTGCGACGTGATGGGGCTTGTCACCAGGGGTACCCCGCCAAACTGCCGCACGAGGTTGAAGTAGTACAGCCCGCGCAGAAACAGCGCCTCCCCGGCGGAGCGGTCCCGGAGGGATTCCTTGGAGAACACCACGCCCTCGCGGTTCAGTTCGCTCAGAAGCTTGTTGCAGCGCGTGATGCCGTTGTAGGAGAGGTTCCAGAAGTCGCGGTAGGCGGCGTTGTCGGAGCCCAGGATAAACTGGTCAATCACGCCCCGTGAGGCTTCGCCGGTCCGGATGTTGTTCTGCTTGGAGCCATTGTCCGAAATCAGCTCGGCCAGTACCCAGTGCTGGTTTTTTTCGTAGTCGCGCATGGGCAGGTAGCAGCCGTTGGCCAGGAGGATAAACTCCACCTCAGACTTGTAGAAGTTCCCTTCGTTGAGGGAGTCTTTGGGGTACAGTTCCAGAAAACTGTTGGAACAGGAAGACAGAAAACCGATGAGTAGGATATAGACTATTTTTTTCATTGCTGTAATCTTTATAGGATAAATAACTATGAAGTCAGGGGGATCAGAACGACAGGTTGATGCCGACCGACGAGGTACGCGACAGCGGGTACGACGACATGTCGAAACCGGGCGACAGCGTGTTGTCGATGTTGCGCGACTGCGCCTCGGGGTTGGCTCCCTCGTACTTCGTAAACATGGCCAGGTTCTGAATGGTGGCGTAGATGCGGGCACCGCGTACAAAGCCGGTTTTCTTCATCAGGTTGTCGGGCAGCGAGTAGCCGAAGTTGACGTTGGCGATGCGCAGAAAGGAGGCATCCTCCACCCAGATGGAGTTGACCCGGTGGCCCCAGCTGGGGGCCAGCTTGGGTACGCCCGAGAGCTGCCCGGTGCCGGGGTTGTCGGTGCTCCGCCAGCGGTTGACCCACTCCTCCCGCACGTTGAAAAAGCCCTGCAGGTTGTCGACAGACTGGCGCAGGCCGTTCATGACCTGCCCGCCCTGCTGGCCGTTGATGATGATGCCCAGCGTAAACCGCTTGTAGGAAAAGTTATTCGAAAGGCCAAAGATAAAGTTGGGCTGCGGGTTGCCGATGATGGCGTAGTCGAGCAGGTCGCTCACGATGCCGTCGCCGTTGGTATCGCGGTACTTGGGGTTGCCTTCGTACACCTGCGGAGTCTTGATCACTTCGGGGTTAGCGATGTCTTCGGCGGTGTAGATACCATCGTTGATAAAGCCAAAAAACTGTCCGATGGGTTTGCCCACCACGCTGATGTGGGTAGGGTTGCCGTCATTGTTGCCCGATAGGATGCGGTCGCTGTTGTCGTTGAGCGAGAGTACCATGTTGCGGTTGAAGGCGATGTTGGCGTTCACATCCCAGCGAACCGCTTTGGAAATCGGACTTCCTCCAAGTGATACCTCTATACCCCGGTTGCGCACGTTGCCCTTGTTGACGATGGCCGACGTGAAGCCCGTAATGGCCGGGATGACGTCGTTGAGCAGCATGTTCTGGCTCCGGCGATTGTAAAAATCCACGGTCAGCAACAGGTTGCTCTTGAAGAGTTCGAGGTCCATGCCCGCGTCGATCTGGCTGGATTCTTCCCAGGTCAGGAAGGGGTTGGACAAGCCCACGAAGGAAGCCGTAACGAGGTTGTTGGCAAAGACGTAGGAGCCGGCGTTGATGTTGGCCAGGTGCGAGTAGTTACCGATATTGTTGTTGCCACTGGTACCGTAGCTGGCCCGCAGCTTAAGCGAGCTGATGATTTCGTTGTTGGCCAGGAAGTTTTCCTTGGATACCCGCCAGGCTCCCGCAATGGATGGGAACGTAGCGTAGCGGTTGTTGGCCCCGAAGCGCGACGAGCCGTCGGACCGGATGGTGGCCGTAAGCAGGTACTTGTCCTGGAAGTTGTAGTTGATCCGGCCCAGGTAGGAGATAATGCTCCATTCGTTCACGTTCTGGTCCCAGGTACTGATGGCCTGGGCGGCGTTGATAGTCTGTATGAGGTCGTTGGCGTACGGGCTGGCGTTGAGGTTGATGCTGTTGCCGGTGTTCTTTTGCGTGGTGTAGCCCGCCAGTACATTGATCCGGTGGTTGCCGAAGGCCTTGTTGTAGGTCAGGGTGTTTTCGATCAGCCAGTTAAAGGTCTCCGCGCGCGAGTTGGAGGAAGATGCCGTACCCGCTACCGGCGGACGGTTGGAACCACCAATGGTGCTGGGCGTGAACGAGGTAAACTTGGAGGTAGACCAGATGGTATTGAGCGAGGTGCGGGCTACCAGGTTGGGGGTAATCTCCCACTCCACGTAGGCCGAGCCGAGGTTCTGAAACTGCTCCTGGGTCTGGCTGGTTTCGCGCAGCACAAACAGCGGGTTTGCAAAGCTCCACGCCGAGTGGTACTTGCTCTGCGGCGAGCGCACGTAGGGGAGTAACTCGCCGTTGGCATCGTAGGGCGACACCAGCGGGTTGGCCCAGTTGGCCACGCCGATCACGTCCTCGCGGTTAGAGTTGGTATTGGTGCGGTTTTGCTTGATAAACGTCGGCTGGATCGTGGCGCCGATGGTCAGCGCTTTGCCGATGCCCGACTCCATGCTCAGCTTGCTGCTGTACCGCTCCACGCCGGTGTATTTCAGCACACCATCCTGCTTGAAGTACCCGAGGCTAAAATCCATGCGGGAGTCTTCCGAGCCTTTCTGCACGCTCACGTTGTAGTCGCGGATGGCGGCGTCGCGTAGCAGCAGGTCGTACCAGTCGGTACCCTTGCCCTGCAGCTTGTCCAGGTCGCGGTACTCCACGGGGTAGTCGTTGAGGGTAGCGGCGCGTTTCTCTGATCTGAAAACGGCAATGTCAATTTTATTGCGCTGGTACTCGGCAAAATCACGCTGGCCCATCAGGTTGGGGCGGCCCTGCTGCGGTACCTGTTGTACTCCCACCATGGAAGAAAAAGTGACCTGAGTACGATTGAAAGCGCCTTTTTTGGTATTGATCAGAATAACTCCATTGGCACCCCGCGAGCCGTAGATAGCCGTAGAAGAAGCATCTTTCAGCACCGTGATGGATTCGATGTCGTTGGGGTTGATCAGCATCAGCGGGTTCAGGTTCTGATTGAGGCCCGCCGAATAGGGCATGCCGTCGATCACGTACAGGGGCTCGTTGCCCGCGCCCAGCGAGCCGCTGCCCCGGATACGCACGGAGGTACCCCCGCCGGGCGAGCCGGAGGGTTGCGTGATCTGTACCCCCGCTACCTGCCCAATCATTTTCTGGTCCAGCGTGGCTACGGGCAATTCTTTCACTACTTCCTGATTGATGGTCGCGACGGCTCCCGTCAGATCTTTGGCTTTCTGGGTACCGTAGCCCACTACCACCACTTCGTTGAGGGCCTTGCTTTCGGGTTCCATCCTGATCGTCAGACTGGTTTTGTTTCCCAACGATACTTCCTGACTTTTGTAGCCCACAAAGCTGAACACCAGTACGGTAGAGTTGACACTTGCCTCCGGAATATCCAGCTCAAATCTACCCTCGGTGTTGGTGGTCGTACCCCGGGTGGTACCCCTGATCACCACGCTAACGCCCGGCAATCCCGCGCCGTTTTCGTCGGCAACTGTCCCCGTGATGGCTTGTACTATGGCCACGGGTTTTGTGGCTTCTGTTTCTTCAATCAGTGCTTCCGAACTGGCGGGAACTACCAATGCCTGATCGTTGGGGGTGCCGGTACTTTGGGGTACTTTGGAGTTTGGTTTGGGTTCATCTTTCGCAATCACCACGTACGCACCCGACGGGGTTTTCTTGTAGCGGAGCGAGTGCGGCCGCAGGATGGCATCCAGGTTTCTCTCTAATTTCTGGCCGGTATCTACCAGACTGGCAGATACTTCTATGTTCCTGACCACATTGTCAAAGTACAGAATATCTACTTTGTAATGCTCTTTTAGGTCCTGCAACACGGCCGTCAGTTGCTTTTTTACCTGACGGGGGTTGGTGGTGGGGGAAATAGTGCGCTGGTTGCGGGCAAAGACCTGCGACTGCGCCAGCCGGGGAAATTGCCCCAGCACCAGCGAAACCAGTATCAGTGTAAGTAATCGGTTTTTCATAAGTATTAGGTAGGTTTAGGAATTATCTGGATTGGAGAATGATTTTACGTTTTTCTTTCTGGTAGGTAAGGGTAGCAGCCTCCGAGAGCGTTTGGATAAGTTCCTCGGCCGAGTGAGCCGTAAAGGAGCCGGATACCGTCATTTGGGCTACCTGCTGCTCGGGAATCACGACCTTGACCCCAAAGACTTCATCCAGCATCAGGGCTATTTCGGAAAGAGGGGTGGAAGAAAACACGAACCGATGGTCTTTCCAGGCCACCGGATCTTCGGTGACCGGAATCGGCTTGATCTCAATATGCCCCTCCGCATCGAGCGACGCCTGTTCGCCGGGTTTCATAAATTTCTTCTCCGGTTTTTGCCGGTTGGCATACGCCAGCAGTTGCACTTTGCCGCTGTGAAGCGCTACACGGGTGGCCCGGCTGCGCGAGAAAACGGTGAACTTTGTTCCCAGCACCACCACATCCAGCGACTTGGGTGTCCTGACGATGAACCGTCTGTGGTTTTTGGTATGACGCACCTCGAAAGCGGCCTCTCCTTCCAGATACACCATGCGGGTAGCATCGTCGAAGCCAAACCGCGGCACCCGCAGGGTAGAATTGGCGTTGAGATCTACCTGACTACCGTCGGCCAGGGTGAAGGAAAGGGTTTGTCCGTAGTCGGTGGCGTAGGTCTTGTACTGCCAGATAGTCTGGTACAGCCAGCCCGTCATGAGCAACAAAGCCACTGAGGCGGCTACCCACCAGCGACTCAGTGAGGTCAGGCGACGCAACATATTCCGCGTAGCCGGCGGGCTGGGTTGGGCCGGGGCCTGCTCCATCCGTTGGTGGTGCCGGGCCAGGGCTTCCGTCAGGTCGGCAGTGTATTGCAGATTCTGCTTCTCCCAGGTAGCCAGCGCGTGGTAGAAGCGTTCGAGGTTATCTTCCTCCCTGACCCAATCCTCAATCTGCTTTTTCTGAAAGCTGCTGGAATGGCCCGAGAAGTACCGGTAGAGGTGTTCGTAGGTTATGGATGTATTCATGGATTGCTAAATTGAAAGTGGATGTTTGGCCGGAGTGAACGGGCCGTAAATCAGACCAGAAAAAATAAAAGCAGAACAAACCATTTGGTACTCAGCTGCTCTTTGATCTGCCGGAGTGCCTGGTACAGGTGGGCTTCCACGGTGCGTACCGATACGCCCAGCTCGGTGGCAATATCCTGGCTTTTGCGGCCATCGAAGCGGTGCATGAGGTAGATCTGCCGCCGCTTCACGGGCATGGCGTCAATGGCGGCCTCCACGTCGTGGCAGAGGTCTTCGTACTGCGTGATGGAGTCCGGCTCCTGGGCGGATTGGATGCTCAGGTGCGCGGCGTATTCGAGCGAGCTGCTGCGGTGCATTTCGCGGCGTACGTAGTCGAAGGCACGGTTGCGTACCGACGCAAAGAGGTAGGCCCGGTACGAAGTGGTGATGCTCAGGTACAGCTCGCGGGCGTGAAATTCGTAAAAGATGTCTGACACAATGTCTTCGGCCACAGCCTTGGACGATACAAAGCGTACCGCGTGGCTGCACAGCAGGGCGTGGTAGCAGTGAAACAGCCGCTTAATACCCTCGTTGGGATTTTCCCGAAATGCTATCCGGATTAACTTTTCGGACAAATCCGTTTCAACGGGCGATGGAACCTCCCCCAGGGGTTGCGGATTTCCCAGGGGCGAAACCGGGATATTGTCCGGGACGCGGTAGTTTTTTTCTCGCATTTCGACGGCCTGTTATATAAAAAAGAAAACTTACTATTCGAATCGTTTTATTCGGGGTATTTTAAGCAAGACGATCCTGATCGGTTAACTACTTAGTGCTCTGTGAAAAAAAATAAAATAGGGAGGAGAAGGTAGCCCCGATTGCCCGAAACAAGTGTCTGGTACTTTGATAGTGCGCGGGGCGTAGGGAAACCACCGTACTTTTTCGTCTATACTGAAAAGCAGACTGACCTTAACCAGATGTACCGATTGTATGAATAGAAGAAATTTTGTAAAAATGGGCGCGCTGGGAGCCGCCGCCGGCGTTTCGGTAGTACCGTCCAGAGTGATAGGCAAGTCACTGGGCCACGCGGCCCCGAGCGATAAGGTAAACCTGGCCTGCATTGGCATTGGCAACCGCGGGGGCGAAATCACCAAAGCGCTGTACAAAACCGGGCTGGCCAATATCGTGGCCTTTTGTGACGTCGATATGGGCGCACCCCAAACGCTGGAAGTATTGAAGATGCTGCCGGACGTACCCCGCTTTCAGGATTTCCGGGTGATGTTCGACAAAATGGGCAAGCAGATTGACGCCGTGAGCGTGGGCGTACCCGATTTTGCCCACTTCCCGATCACGATGCTTGCTATGTCGCTGGGCAAGCACGTGTACGTAGAAAAACCCATGGCCCGGACATTCCAGGAGGTGGAGCTGATGATGGCTGGTGCCAAAAAGTACAAGGTGGCTACCCAAATGGGTAATCAGGGGCACTCGGAAGGCAACTACTTCCAGTTTAAGGCCTGGAAGGATGCCGGGATCATCAAGGACGTGACAGCCATGACGGCCCACATGAACAGCCGCCGTCGCTGGCACGACTGGGACCCCAAGATGACGAGCTTTCCCAAAGCCGAGCCGATTCCAAAAACGCTTGACTGGAACACCTGGCTTACCACTTCCCATCCCCACGACTACCAGAAAGATTTCGTGAACGGACAGTGGCGCTGCTGGTACGATTTCGGGATGGGGGCCCTGGGCGACTGGGGAGCACACATCATGGATACCGCCCACGAGTTTCTGGATTTAGGCCTGCCCTACGAGGTGGACGCTGTGATGCTGGACAACCACAATCCGTTTTTCTTCCCGATGTCTACCACGCTCTCCTTTAAGTTTCCGAAGCGGGGTGATATGCCGCCGATGGAGATTACCTGGAAGGATGGTCTGAACAATATTCCGGCCGTACCGGCGGGTTACG